>SKGK01000002.1 GCA_007117465.1 Clostridia bacterium
AGAAAATTCGATGTAATATCCTAGTTTCAGTTTTTCAATTTTTTCTTTTAATTTCATAAATGCTCCCAATCAAAATATTTCTTACAACATTTTGCAGATATACGCAATGTGTATATTCATCCTTCTGGGAGTTATATACGCAATACATACATCTTATCTTACTCTCTTAAATATACTTCCGAAGTCGAGCTTTGTCAAGGGTTTAAATAGTGCTTATGAAGTTCTTTCATAAGATTCTTAGTAATTTGTTTTTTGAAGATATGTAAAGTACTTTGGCCCATATAACCAATGTATCCACTCGATCCATCGCTATACATTTCGTTCCTACAATCGAGAAATCGTAATTCTAACGAACTATAATGACTATATAATTTATCCCAATTGAAATAAATCTCCCATCTATATACATTTTTAGACAGAGAATAAAACATAGCACCATGTTCTTGCGGAGATTTCCAAGAGCGATCGTCTTTAAATCCATCATTTATAAGATATTTATAAATTTTTTTAATATATACTGATTGAGTTTCCACACATAATCCTTTTTAAAATGCTAATAAATCTCTTCTAAATATACTTCCGAAACTTCCCTTTGTCAATTAAATATCTCTCAAGGGCGAATTTTCACTTAACTACAGTCATAATCATAAAAAATAATTTCACCTAACGTCCTGCGAATATATGATGTTTTAGTGTCTTATATTCGCTGTTATATTTAGTTTTGCGATAGGCCATGGATGGCCTCTTCTATTCTTTTCTATACAAATAGGCTCTAAAGTCCCCATAAGCATAGATTAAATCGAACCCCCCCACTTCCGAATCACACAATGGGAATTGGACACCAGATAAACCTAGTTCTTTATTTACGACCATTTCAATCGGTTGACCAGAAGCTATTTTATTAGCCCATGATATTCTATTGAAAAGAGTCCCCAAGAACCCTTGCCTATTTTCAAACTTTTCGACAATTAAAAACCCGCCCCCTACTTCGCATAATGACTTCATATTATCAATAAAGTTTTTTCTTATATGAGGATGCACAAAAGACAACGATAATATAGATGTGGCCAAGCTATAAGGCTCATATTTCATTGATGTAAAGTCTTGATTTTTTACAAAAACACCTAGATCTTCCCAGTAATTATCTAGCATTTTCTTATTTTGCTCAATGGGTATAATCTTTGCACTCCTTTCTAAAATAATACTATTTATTCTTTTTTGAACATTTCCTGTTGATGCCCCTAAATCATAAACAATACTATTTTTTCTTACGAAATATGATGCTATTTCAAAAAGCATCCCATCCATAAAACTATTATACCATGGCAACTGACCCGTCAAGTGATTGTTGAAGTCATCAGCCACAATATCAAAATTAAATTGTTCCATTTGTCCTCCTCCCATATTTACTTTCAAACTTCTTAATTTGGTTTGCCACCCATCGAACAGAATTGACGGACATGCCATTATATTTAAACTTATTAGTATCGCTTGCGTCCTCCAAATGCCAATCATCTGGAAACCCTTGCAGTCTCAGCCGTTCAGTAGGACAAACTCTTCTTACTCCAATATTATCAACAACCAAGTCGGTGAAGGATTTATAGTCTCTTTTTGTTAATGTTCCAGATACTCCCAAGTTTTTAAACTCATCACTGCGTTGTCGAGTATGGTAGGTAAACCCTTTCCGCTTTTCTTCGCCCTCTCTAAAATCCCATTCAAAGCTCTTGTCGATAAGTAGTATTTTCTCTCTGAGTTCTGTAATATTACGTTTTTCAAACTCGAATAAATTGGAATCTCTGGGGATTCCGTCACGTACTCCGCAAATATAAACTCTACGTCTCCGTTGTGGGCTTCCTGTGTATTTTGTATCAATGACCGTCCAACGTGCATCGTACCCGATCTTGGCAAGGTCGGATAATATTTCATTAAGTCCTCTACCAAGCAACATAAAGACGTTTTCAATAACACAGTATTTTGGTCGTATTTCTGAGATAGCTCTGAAATATTCTTTCCATAAGATTGATCTCTCTCCATATATTCCTCTCTTAGTTTTTGAAGCGATGGATATATCTGTACATGGGAACCCCCCAATTATAATATCAAATTGCCCTATAGTATATTTCTGTCTTGTTACGTCACCATAGTTAATAACATTCGGGAAGTTCTTTGCATATACCTTTGACGGATACTCTTCAATTTCAGCACAGGCGGTAATCTTGAATCCCTCTAAGCTAAATCCAAGAGAAAACCCCCCTATACCCGAGAACATGTCATAAACTTTCATTTTTTTCTATCCTTTCTATAATTGCTTTCACTATATTTGGGTTTAGTGTTCTTCCTAATCGCTCATATCTTGAAGCACCTCCTATGCACTCCGTATGTCCTAATGGTATCCCTTGTAAAAGTTCACATTCTTCATGGGTTATTTTTCTATAGTTGTTCCCTTTTTTTAGAAGGGGAACATTGTTCCCGCCTGTCCCCATGCTTGCAGTTAAACAAGGAAATGTCCCCTTCTTAAAAGTTCTTACGGTTCCTCTTCTATATTGCAGAACTTCTCCGTCAAACACCGTCTTACTTTTGGGGATAATTGGGAATACTTGGAATCCTTCCCCTCGAATTCCAAGGATAAAAACTCTTTCTCTATGTTGGGGAGTTCCAAAGTTGACACTATCAAACTTTTGCCACTGGACAGAGTACCCCAATCGCCCCAATTCATATAGGATAACTGCAAAAGTTCTTCCAGAGTCATGAGTGAGTAGTCCCTCAACATTTTCGAGCAATACATATTTGGGTAATTTCCCCGAGACGATTCTAATAATTTCATAAAATAACATTCCTTTTTCATGTGTTTTCGACAAGCCTTTTCTGCTTCCAGCAATTGAAAATGTGGCACAAGGAAAACCTCCACACAATAAATCATGATCTGGAATATCCTCTGTTGGTACGTCTTCTATCATTCTATCGTCAGGAATATGCCCAAATTTAGACTCATAAACCTTTCTTGCATCTTTGTTCATATCATTTACATAAACAAAATTATGATTTCCCATCCCAAGGCGAAACCCTCCTATCCCTGCGAAAAGTTCAACTACTTTCATCTACTTTCTCCTCCTATATTTAGTAATTTTTATGTGTATTTCAACGCATATTCAAAACAAAACTTTTTGGAATATGTAAAAACACTTCCATCTGGCTTAGATCAGGATTAAGGAACCAGTAAGCTAAGGATGTGAATGAACACCACAGCCATAAAACTACCACAAAAACAAGAAGCAGTTTAACTTTCCAGTCATCCATAAGAAACCTCCCTTAAAAATTATTTCCGACAACGTTCTGCGACTATACGAAGTCGCCAAGTTCCTTAATGGCGTTATACACTTCTCGTGCGAACTCATAGCCTACTTTCCCGTATTGATTATCTATTTTGTCTAAAACATCTTTAAAGCTTGGTAATTTCGCATAGTCGCTGTTAGATGATGTATTTTGGAGCTTATGTCGTAAAATCCAACCATTAAACATTGCTTGCGTCTGTGAGTAAAAATATTTACCTTCTGCTTTCGCAAAACTTATACTGTAATTAGCGTCTATAGCTTCTGTTTCAAATTGCTCATAAAGTTCTTTCATTTCATCCTCCAAAATATTTCATCTAACGTTCTGCGTGTAATGCGCTGTGAAGTTGCGCATTACACGCTGTTGTAAGCTGTGCCAATTACGGCTAGCACTTACATGCTGTTTTCTTTGTTTTTAAAAAACTCGTACAAATTCCGCTTTCCCTTCAAGGTAAG
>SKGK01000084.1 GCA_007117465.1 Clostridia bacterium
GTTTGATATTAGGTATTATACGTCGTGAATTAGCGGTGCTTCCTTTGATAGAGCTTAATTTAACAACGGCACAGTTATTTGTAGGGTCGGTGGTAGCACTCTTTTATCTACCCTGTTTATCGGTGCTTGCAGTACTTATAAAAGAATTTAATGTAAAAGTAGGCATGCTGATTGCGCTTTCTACCTTGGTAGCTGCTTTTTTAGTAGGGGGCATTATCAATCAGGTTATTCAGTTGCTTAGTTTGTTAGTTGGTTAGTGCTATATGTATATAAATGTGGAGTGTTTTTTGTGAAGATGATGGCAAAAATTACAAATATTATTGAAAAAGGGATGGGCAAGCATCCCGCTTTAGTTAGATTATATGGATTATATTATAATGACATGGTAGAAAAAGAAATTGAATTAGGGCAAATACAAAGTGCAGATCATGTGCTTTGTATAGGGGGTGGCTGTCTGCCATATACGGCTATTAAAATAGCCCAAGAGACAAGTGCTACCATTAAAGTTATTGATATTGATGAAGACGCGGTTCAAACTGCACGCAGAGTGGTTGCAAAAGTAGGACTTAGTGATAGGATTAAGATTACTTTAGCGTCAGGGCAAGGGGTAGATGCAGCGGGTTTTTCAGTAGCACATGTTGCGTTGCAAGCGACACCCCGCGATGCCATTTTAGAAAACATATTTAAGACCGCATCTACACGCATTAGAATATTGATGCGTAGTCCTAGAAAGCATATGCAGTCTCTTTATTGTAAAACACACGAAAAATATCTTTGCAATTGTTATAAGCAGGTTGGACAAAATACTCCTACCATGCAAGCGACATGGTTGCTTACGCAATAGATTTTCTTAGGAGGAATAGCATTGAAAAAAGTAATACTGTTTTTAGTAGCGATGATACTTGTTGCTGTGATGCTTTACTTTACTGACTATCATCGCGTGCTAAACAGTTTAACAGCAATAAAAGCAAATGTTGTTATATGGGTCTGTTTATTGCAGTTTGTTACTATTGGGCTAATTAACTTTCAGTGGTTTAAAATTGCAAATTATATGGGCATACAGAGCTCATTTAGACAGATATTTCATATTAATATGTCGGGTACTTTTGTAGAAAGCATTACACCATCTGTTAAAGCAGGAGGAGAAGGGGTTAAAATTTATCTATTAAAATCTCTGCCTACTTCTTCTTTAAGCAAAGCGACGGCAATGGTATGCCTTCAAAAAATGGTAAGTATGCTTGCTTTTTTTATGCTCAATATCGCTGGAATGATATGGTTTTTTTGTACTGCAGAGTTGCGTTTTTCTTATGTCAATATATTGATGATAAGCGTTATTTTTTTGGGTATCGTTACATTTTTACTTATTGTTGTTGTAATGTTTCCTACTAAACTAAAAAGGTTTACAAAAATACTGCCTACAAAATTCGATATAAGACACAAAGTAGAGCAAGGTATAAGTTCGCTACAACAAGCATTAGAATCCGTTAAAGGGCAGTATCACTTGTTTTGGTATCAATTTATGGTTTCTACTGCGATATGGGGTCTTTTTGCGGTAAAAGCATATATCATTGCGCGTGGACTGCAAATGCAAAGTTCCTTTATAAGTATTGCGGTTGTAACGTACTTTGCGTATATGATAGGGATGGTGCCCTTAACACCAGGGAGTATAGGGACTTTTGAAGGTAGTGTACTTTTATTGTTAACGCCGATGGGAATTTTATCACATCAAGCGATGGCTTTTGCACTGACTTTACGTTTTGTAACGTTTTGGTTTGTTTTTGGTGTGAGTTCTATTTGTGTGGGATATGTGCAGATAAGAAAAGTGAACAGTATAAAGTGGAAAGGAAAAGATTTAAATGAAAAATACAGTAAAGAAAATCATCTGTAGGATGCTATTGGCGGCAGTAAAAATACTTGAAATTTTGTGTGTAAAAATAAATGCATTTGGAAAGTTTTACTGTCAAGTCTTTTATCAAAAAATGATCGATAAAGAAAGCGAGATAGCAGGCATAACGCCTGATATGAAGATACTACATATCGGCAGTGGTCCTTTTCCGATGACAGCGCTGTGTCTAGTGCAAAATGGTCATTGGGTAGAAGCCGTGGATAACAGTGAAGAGATTGTAAGAATCTCGTTAGAGGTTGTGGCTAAATTTGGTCTGGGTGATAGAATTATGATACGACAAGCGGACGGGTTAGAAGTGGATTGCAATGAGTTTGATGTCGTATGGGTATCGCTACATATATTTCCGAAAGACAAGGTGCTTTTACACAGTTTAAATACATTAAAAGATGGCGGAAAAGTGGTGTATCGCAATCCTAGGGGGCTTTTAGCGCGGATATATCCAAATCTGCAGCCACTGCAGATTGCGCCAAACTGTGAATATCAAAAGGTGAAGGTGAGTTTTGGAAAAGAGATTATAATGATAAAAAATTTATCATAATAAAGACCAGTGAGAAAATTGCTGGTCTTTACTTATGCGTTGTTAAAATTATTCTTTATATTTAAAATTTTTTGTGATACAATAAAATATGAATGATTATTAAAAGGAGCTGATTAACATGCCGCATATTATTGTAAAGCTTTGGCCAGGAAGGTCAGAAGAAAAGAAGAAGGCGCTTACAGACAAAATCACACAAGCAGTTGTAGAGACTCTAAATGGCGCAGAGAAAAGTGTATCTGTAGCATTTGAAGAAACGCCGCGTGAAAAGTGGATACAAGAAGTGTATATCCCTGATATTGAGAGCAAAGAAGATATGCTATATAAAAAACCAGGATACAAACCAGAGGACATATAGGGGTAAAAATATTGCAAGCATATTGCAGGGGTTCTTTATGTATAACATTGAGATAAACAAAAACAAGCTAAATATATATGGGGTCATTATACCACATTTATATGTATCATAATGACTGCGTTGTGGGTTATTCCTTAGAAAGATTTAGAGTTTTGATAGGAGAGGGACAAAAATGAAAAAAGAAAAATATAAAATTTTAATGGTACTGATGGGACTTGAAATTGGTGGTGCTGAGACGCATGTGGTGGAGCTTTGTAAGCAGCTTAAAAAAGAAGGACTCGATATTGTGGTAGCTTCTAACGGTGGAGTTTATGAGCAGGAGCTCACACAGAGAGGAATTGTTCATTATCAGGTGCCATTACATAACAAAAAGCCGCATAATATGATTTTATCCTATCAAAAGCTTAAAACAATCATCCTAAAAGATAATATTGATTTGGTACATGCCCATGCACGTATTCCGGCATTTTTATGCGGATTTTTGCACAAAAAAATGCAATTTCCGTTCATGACCACTGCCCACTGGGTCTTTACGACAGCATGGGGATTAAAGCATGTGACTAATTGGGGTCAAAAAACGCTAGCGGTTAGCGAAGATATTAAAAAATATCTAATGCAAAACTATCATGTAGCGGAAAAAGATATTACCGTTACCATTAACGGTATTGATACTGAGAAGTTTTCACCAGAGATAGAAACGCAGTCATTGAAAGAAGAATTTGAGCTAAATGATGGAATGAAAATTGTATATATCAGCAGATTAGATAATGACCGCAGTGAAGTTGCTTTTCAGCTTTTAGATAGTGCGCCAAAACTGACAGAAAAGGTTGAAGGTCTAGAAATAATAATCGTAGGTGGAGGCAATGTATTTCATACCGCGAATCAAAGAGCACAGCAAATCAACGAAAAATTAGGTAGACGCGCAGTTATAATGACAGGTGCTAGAACAGATATTAATAAAATAGCAGCGCTAGCAGATGTTTTTATTGGTGTTAGTAGAGCTGCGCTAGAAGCAATGGCAGTAGCAAAACCTGTGATAATAGCAGGCAATGAAGGATACATTGGTATTTTTGATGAAAGTAAATTAGTCCAAGCAGTGGATACCAACTTTACTTGTCGTGGTTTTGAAAAGTCAAGTGCAGATAGGCTTGCAAGAGATATTTTACAAGTGCTTACGAAAATAGATGACAGAGAAAGACAGAAGTTGGGCACAATAGGAAGAGAGACAGTAAAGGCACGTTATTCAGTTAAGAAAATGGCAGAGGATAATATAAGGGTGTATAGGACATTGTTAAAGGAAGGTTCTGACGTATGTACGATGTGATGATATCAGGATATTACGGTTTTAAAAACAGCGGGGATGATGCCTTGCTTATGGCAATGATTGATAATTTACGTATGTTTAAAAAAGACATTAAAATATTAGTGCTTTCGATGAATCCCAAAGAAACTAAAACTATCTATGGTGTGGATGCAATTAATCGGTTCAATATTTTTCAAATTTTACGTTATATGCGCCGTACAAAGCTTTTGATTAACGGAGGCGGAAGTTTAATACAAGATATTACAAGTACCCAATCACTGATGTATTATTTGGGGATTATTTGGATGGCTAAAAAAATGGGATGTAAAGTGATGGTCTATGCCAATGGTATAGGCCCCATTGAAAATCTTAAAAACCGAAGAACCGCACAGCGAATTATTAATGATGTAGATGTGATTACACTGAGAGAAAAAGGGTCAAGACAGGAGTTAAAGGAGCTAGGAGTTAACAAACCACCCATTACCGTAACAGCAGACCCTGCTATCACATTAGAATATTCTAAGGATATACAAGTGGTTTTAGAAAAAGAGGGTATAAAAGTATCTAAACCCATGGTTGGCTTTTCACTGCGTGATTGGAAAGGGGAAGAGAAAAAATATGGGGACATTATTGCACGGATTGCAGATTACATGGCTGAGAGATATGACGTGACACCTGTATTTGTTCCTATGCATTATCCAAGTGATGTAGCTACTTCTAAGAAGATTGCTTCAAAGATGAAGAATGTAGCGTATGTGATTGAAAAAAAACATACGGTGTGTGAAACATTAGGCATTGTAAAACAAATGGATTTACTTATTGGTATGAGGCTACATGCACTGATATATGCTGCGACTTTATGCGTACCTGTGATTGGTCTCGTATATGAACCAAAAGTAGAAGGGTTTTTAGAATATGCTAATCAGGCCTCAGCAGGACATGTAAGTGCATTAGAATATGACCAACTAAAAAAAATGGTAGATGATATATGGCAAAGGCGATCAGTCGTGCAACAGGAGATTGAGCAAACAACCATTACATTAAAAGAAAAGGCACTTGAAAATGCACGGATAGCCGTTGAATTATTAGAAGGTGAGTAGGTGAAAAAGTGAGAGAAACGTTAGAAGTATTAGAAGTAAGTATTGATAGAGTCACCCTTTCGCAAGCAGAACAAGCAACATGGGATTTTTTGAAGCAGGATAAAGCACATATGATTTTTACGCCTAATTCTGAAATCATTATGGTAGCACAACAAGATAAAGAGCTAAAAGATGTATTAAATAGCGGAGATTTAATAATAGCAGATGGTATTGGGGTGGTGTATGCTTCTAAAATATTAAAAAAACCAATTGCAGAAAGAGTAGCAGGATTTGATTTGGCCAAACAAATTATCGAAAAACTGCCACAAAAAGAACATAAGCTATATTTTTTAGGGGGAAAACCAGGGGTAGCTAAGGCAGCAAAAGACAATTTAGAAAAGCAATATCCTGGCATACAGATTGTAGGTACGCACGATGGTTATTTTGATGAAGAACAAGAAGCCGAAATTATACATGAAATCAATCAGTTAAAACCAGATATTTTATTTGTATGTTTGGGAATGGGCAAGCAAGAAAAATGGATTTATAATCATCGAGGTAAGCTTAGCGTAAAGGTATGTATGGGCATTGGCGGTAGCCTAGATGTTTTTGCTGGAAGGGTGCAGCGCGCGCCTGATTTTTATTGTAAATATGGCCTAGAGTGGTTTTATCGATTGGTAAAAGAACCGTGGCGATATAAACGTATGCTAGCACTACCAAAGTTTGCACTGATGGTTCTTTTAAAAGGGAAGAGGCAGGCGTGTAATAGTGAGGAGGGGACATCATGAGCAGCTTAAAAGTGACACTTTTACAATATACGAACCAACCAGAGAAGATTATTGCAGCAGCAGCAAAGTTGTGTTATTCGACAGCGGATATTGAAGGGATTATGGATAAGTTAGATGATCAAAAGACACAAAAATTTTTAAATAGCTTACTCTATAACCTAGGACATGAAAGTCCAATAGAACACGTTAGCTTTACTTTTGGTATCGAAGGGGTAAGTAGAAGCCTATTAACACAGATTACCCGACATCGGATAGCAAGCTTTAGCGTGAAATCTCAGCGATATGTGAAAGAAGGACAATTTGAATATATTATTCCAGATGAAATTCAAAAAATACCTGAAGCAAAAGAAAAATTCGTACAGGCTATGCAACAAGATCAAAAAACATATGATGCGCTAGTGGAAATTTTGATGCCAAAACATTATGTAGCATTTTTAGAAGAAGGAAAAAGTGAAGAGAAAGCCAAGCAAATGGCTGAAAAAAAAGCGATTGAAGATGCGCGGTATATATTACCTAACGCATGTGAGACAAAAATGGTCGTTACGATGAATGCAAGAAGCCTATATAACTTTTTTAATCATCGTTGTTGTGAGCGAGCACAGTTAGAAATCAGAGAACTTGCAATAGCTATGCTAAAGTTAGTCAAAGAAGTGGCGCCTACACTTTTTAAAATGGCAGGCCCTAAGTGTATAAGTGGTCCTTGTCCTGAAGGTAGGATGAGTTGTGGTAAACGTCACCAAAAGCAAATGTTTTTTGCTGACCTACTAAATGAGCGATAGAAGGAATGTGTCATGAAAGCAATTGTTGCAGTTGATATGAATTGGGGAATTGGCTTTAAGGGCGATTTGTTACAAAGGATTCCAGAGGATATGAAATTTTTTAAGCAAATGACAGTAGGAAAGGTTGTCGTGATGGGTAGAAATACATTTGAGAGTCTGCCTACAAGCAATCCTTTAAAAGATAGAACCAATATTGTTTTAAGTAAAAATAGAAGTTTTAACCACGACAAAGTAATTGTATGTGAATCACAATCACAATTAGTGCAAAAACTTGATAAATATAGCACGGATGATGTTTTTGTGATAGGTGGGGAAGCGATTTATACGATGCTTTTGCCATTTTGCAACGAAGCGTATATAACTAAAATAGAAAGTAGATATTCTGCAGATAAATATTTTGAGAATTTAGATAAACGTGATACATGGAAATTAGTATCATCAAGTGATGTGAAATTCTATGAGGGTATTAGGTACAGGTTTTTAAAATATGTGAATCAAATACGGCAGTGCAAGCCATAATATGGAATGATTATGTATTTCAATGAAAATTTGAGGGGTTATAAATATGGGAGCTAGAGGATTATATGTTGTAATTGAAGGGCCTGATGGCTCAGGTAAATCCATGCAGGCGGCTAAAATCATAGAAAAGCTTAGAAACCAAGGTTTTCACACCGTTCATTTTAGAGAGCCAGGAGGAGAAATCGGGCAAGAAGATACAATAGGGGAAAAAATAAGGGCACTATTACAAGATAACAACAATCGTATTTTGCCAATGTGTGAATTAGCACTATTTACAGCTAATCGTGCGCAATTAATAGAGCAAATAAAAGATTATATTAATAAAGGCACAACGGTAGTGTGTGAGAGAAGTTTTCTTTCTTCTATTGTGTATCAAGGGTATGGTAGAGGCATTGATATTGATATTATTTTACAAGCAACGCACTTATTTGTTGATAAGCTACCGGATTTAGTGGTTATTTATAATGTAGATGCTCATTGTGGTAATAGTCGGGTAGCAAAGCGAGGAGAGAAAGATCGAATTGAAAATGAGGGCTTTTCTTTTCATGCACGAGTAGGTCAAATGTATAAATGTCTGGGGAAAGTTTGTGAACAACTCGGCATTCCTTATATTCAGCTTAATACAGACGAGCAGAAATGGGAAAAATATGTAGAAAAGGCAGTGCGTGAGATAACAAAAAAGATACAAATCAAACCCTAAAAGAACAAGAGAATGCTCTAGTAAAACGTGTATCTAGCTCGCCGGTAACATTATTATACAATATTATTTGAGGGAGGCTAATTATGAAAAATTTTGAATTTTTAAGTTCTACACGTATTATCTTTGGAAAAGATACAGAAAAGCAAATAGGACAACAAACTAGGAATTTTTCCAAACATATTTTATTACATTATGGTGGAGGAAGTATTAAAGAAAGCGGTCTTTATGATACCGTCGTACAATCGTTAAAAGAAGCAGGCGTATCTTTTGCGGAGCTAGGAGGGGTAAAGCCTAATCCACGTGTGAGCTTAGTAAGAAAAGGGATTGAAATATGTCGGGAGCAAAATATAGACTTTATTTTAGCAATAGGTGGTGGTAGCGTAATTGATTCAGCGAAAGCCATTGCAGCTGGCGTAGCGTATGAAGGAGATGTATGGGACTTTTTTAGACCCGTTGCCGAGCCCAAAGAGGCACTTAATATAGGTGTAGTACTTACTATACCAGCTTCAGGAAGCGAAGCAAGTAAAAGCTGCGTGATTACAAATGAAGAGGGATGGTATAAGCGAAGTATGAACTTTAATATACTGCGTCCACAGTTTTCTATTTTAAACCCTGCACTTTCTTATACACTACCGGTGTATCAAACGGCATGTGGGGCGGCAGATATTATGGCGCATGTCATGGAAAGATATTTTACCAATGAAAAGCATGTAGATTTCACGGACAGGCTTTGTGAAGCTACGCTTAAGACCATTATTTATAATGCACCAACTGCCATAAAAGAGCCAGAAAATTATGATGCCTGGGCCGAGATTATGTGGGCAGGTGCCATTGCGCACAATGACTTTTTAGGGACAGGGCGTGTAACTGACGGTGCATCACATAAGATAGAACATGAGCTAAGCGGTATTTATGATGTAGCACACGGTGCGGGACTTACTGTTGTTTTTCCTGCGTGGATGCGATATGTATATAAACATAACATGGCACGTTTCGAGCAGTTTGCAGTGCGAGTATGGGAAGTGGATAGCTATTTTGATAATCCCGAAAAAACAATATTAGAAGGGATTCAAAGAATGGAAAATTTCTTTGTCTCGTTAGGACTGCCCATAACCATGAAAGGATTGGGCATTACCGAGGATAGGATAGAGGAGATGGCAGCAAAGGCTACAGAGAGAGGACCCGTTGGCAACTTTGTTAAGCTATATAAGCAAGATGTGTATGAAATTTTGAAATCTTGCATAGGCTAAACAGATGATATTTACCAGAAGTCATAAGAATTTAATTGAAAAAATCAGTATTTAATAATATAATAGACAAAAATGAATACAAACAGTATAGGTATCTGATGATAACATTTAAAAGGGAAAGCGATAAAAGCCGCTGCAGCCCCCGCTACTGTGAACGGAGACAAGTTCCATTGCCACTTTTTAGTGCATTTTTATTATGCGACAGCTAAATGGGAAGGCGGAAGGAGGATGACCCGTGAGCCAGGAGACCTGCCTATCATGTATCCGATGACTAACCGCCACTAAGACTCCCTCTTTTTCAAGCCGTGAGATAAGTGGAGCTAAGTCCCTGGATAACGATTTCTAACCTTTAGTGGGAGTAAAAACTCCCCCTGAAGCTAAGAACTCTGTTTATACTAGTACCTTCGGAGGGAAGGAAAAAGTGTGGTCTAATCGGCAAAATTTAACCTTTGCAAATTATGCGCTGCAAGCCTCTCTACCGTAAGATGAGGGGTTTTTTATTACCTAGGAGCGCATAAAATTTTTCTGTTAATTTAAGTTCTAAAACGCACTTATAATGCAGTGTAAAAAGTTATGCAAAGCAAAGGCAATAAAAAATGAAGGGGTGCAGGGGAAGAATTCCCCGCTGGTTTCAGTGGGGTGCTCAGCCTGCGGCAGCAGGCGTCGAAGGGGGACTAAGTCCCCATAGCGAAGCGCGAATGCGCCTTTTTTAGCGTGGAATAAGATTGAGAGGTTTACAAAATGGTTATTGATTTAGGATTAGCAGTTTTACTAGATTGGATTTTAGGGGATCCTTATTGGTTTCCACATCCGATAAAACTAATGGGACACCTTATTACATTTGAACAACAATGGATACGAAAATATGTGAAGACAGATAAGCAGCTTAAGTATGGTGGGCTTTTGATGGTTGTGGTAAATATAATGATTGTTTTTGGCAGTGTGTATACCTTGCTACGAGTTTTAACACCTTATCCTGTGGCTTATCGAATCGTCAATGTATATCTGCTTTATACATGCTTGGCAGCACGCTGTTTGCATCATGAGGCTAAAAAGGTATACCATGCATTAAAAGAAAATATTGATAAAGCAAGATATGCATTATCATTTATTGTGGGTAGGGAGACTGCGCAGTTACAAGAAGATGAAATTGTAAAAGCGACGGTTGAAACGGTGGCAGAAAATACCTCAGACGGCTTGATTGCACCGCTATTATATGCAATGATAGGAGGCGCACCACTTGCCCTGATGTATAAGATGATAAATACCATGGATTCTATGGTAGGATATGTTACGGCTGAGTATAAAGATATTGGTTTTTTCCCTGCGAAGATAGATGATGTTTTTAATTTTATTCCAGCTAGGCTTACGGGGCTACTGATGAATGTATCTGCGCTGTTTGGATTTGATATACTCGGAGGCTTTAAAATCATGTGGCGGGATAGAAAAAATCACAAAAGTCCTAACTGTGCATACCCAGAAGGAGCAGTGGCAGGTCTTATGGGCATACAACTAGGTGGCAGCCATCGGTATTTTGGAGAAATAATACAAAAGCCAACCATTGGTGAGGATACAAGAAAGATAATACCGCAAGATATCACCAAAGTGATTGAAATCATGTATAGAAGTGAAGTGATGCTAATGATATTTTATATTGGTTTGGAGCTGATATTATGAAGCATGGAGGTGATTTGTTATCTTACCAGCATTTGTATGAAGGGGAGCTGCTTGATTTTAGCAGTAATATTAACCCGTTAGGGCCTCCAAAAGGATTAAAAGAAGTACTCTATAATGCTTTTAAAGATATTGAAGTGTATCCTGATATTCAGTACCGTAAGCTAACCAAAGCAGTGTCAACGTACTTAGGCTGCAAACCATCTCAAGTGGTGGTAGGCAATGGTGCAACAGAGATTATTCATAATATCAGTATGCTATTTGATAGGGTGGTAGTACCTGTCCCTAGCTTTGCTGAATATATGCAAAGACCGATAATTTTAGGAAAGCAAGTGGTTACGGTACCATTTGATGAAAAGCTAGCATTAGATGTAGAAAAAGTAACTGTAAGCCTGCGCCCGAAAGATTTGGTCATTATCGGAAATCCGAATAATCCTACTGGAAAGCGTATTGATAGAGAGAAACTTACAAAGCTGTATGCGGAAATTGTCAAAAGGGATGCTTTTTTACTTTTAGATGAAGCTTTTTATGAATTCTGTCCACAGAATTATGATAGCATTCGGATTTTTGAAGGAAGTGAGCATATAGGGGTTATTAGAGCAGCTACTAAATTTTTTGCACTGCCAGGGATACGACTAGGATATGCGCATATGTCAGTAAAAAATGCAGAGAAATATCGTAAGATAGCACTGCCGTGGTCTGTCAATGCATTTGCAGATGCGGCAGGTAGTATGGTTTTTAATGACACACAGTATGTAGAAGATACGCGCACCTACGTAGCACAGCAAAGAGCACAACTGATGGAGGCGTTAAAAGAAATACCTAAGATTCATGTTTTCCCAACGGATTGTAATTATATTTTAATAAAACTACGACATTATACACAAGATGCGTTATTTCATGCCATGATTAAAAAAGGTATCTTTATTCGTAAAGCTGCTAGTTTTGTAGGGCTTGATAATACGTATATCCGTATTGCTGTAAAAGACGAAAAGAGCAACGCATACCTGATTAAGTGTTTTAAAAGTTATTTTGAAAACAAGCTAGGGGGTGACACATGAAAAGCATCATGATTACCGCACCTAATAGCGGAAGCGGAAAAACAACCATTACCATGGGGCTTATTAGGGCACTGAAAAATAAAGGGAAAAACGTATCTTGCTTTAAGACAGGACCTGATTATATTGATACGGCGTTTTTAGGTGTAGCATCTAGGGCAGCGGCAGGCAACTTAGATATGCATTTGCAGGGAAAGCAAGGAATGAGAAAAGCTTTTGCGTTTGGGACAGGAGATTTATGTATCATTGAGGGAGCGATGGGATATTTTGATGGGATGTATAATACGTTTGAGAATTCCAGCTATGACATAGCCAATACGTTAGGCGTTGCTGCTATTTTAATCTATACCCCAAAAGGGGAGATGTTTAGTGCAGTGCCTAAGATAAAAGGAATGGCAACATTTGAAAATGCTAATATTAAAGGGGTTATTTTAAACAAAGTAAATGCGCATTACTATGAATTGTTAAAAGCGCAGATTGAAAAATACACGTCTGTAAAAGTGCTAGGATTTATCCCTGATATGCAAGATGTATCGATAGAAAGTCGGCATTTAGGATTAGTGCAAAGTGTAGAGATGCAAGACATCGATCAAAAGATTGAGCGGATGGCACAAGTAGTGACTGAAAATATAGCGTTAGATACGCTTATAGAGATGATGCAAGAGGTAGAGAAAGAGGCATTGCCAATATATGAAAAGCGAGATATTACGGTTGCGATTGCAAAAGATAAAGCGTTTTCTTTTTATTACCGCGAAAACATTAAAATGCTAGAAAGCACGTGTGAGGTGGTATACTTTTCACCGTTAACCGATAAAAGTTTGCCGCCCTGTGACATTATCTATCTGGGGGGCGGTTATCCGGAAGTGTTTGCAAAGCAGCTTTCAGAAAATACAGGCATGCTTTTAGATATACAAAAATTTGCACAAGCAGGTGGCTGCATTTATGCAGAATGCGGAGGTTTTATGTATCTTACAGAAAAAATTGAAGGATATAAGATGGTGGGGGTTTTTGAAGGGAAAAGTAGACTGACTCACAAGCTGCAGCGATTTGGCTATATTGATATCACCTTAAAGCAAGAGTGTATATTAGGCGCAGCGGGTGAGCGGTTAACAGCCCATGAATTTCACAAATCAGTAAGTGAGGTAGCGGGTAAGGAGGTATTTGAGATTCAAAAGACCATGGGAATGCGCACATGGGCTTGTGGATATCGGTATAAAAATGTACTTGCAGGATATCCGCATATTCATTTTTTAGGTAATGAAAGCGTTTTTAAATCAATCATAAATCATGTTGAAAGGAGCAAAAAGATATGCAAGGAATTTTAGTAGTAGGTCATGGAAGTAGAAGAGAAGAGGCAAGGCGAGCATTTTATCAAATAGTAAATCAATTAGGTGAAAAACTAAAGATGGAGACAGAAGGGTGCTTTATGGAGATATCAGCGCCGTATATTCCTGAGACAATTGAAAAAATGATTGAAAAAGGCGTGACAGACATTAAAGTGCAGCCTTACTTTTTGTTTGAAGGGATTCATATCAAAGAAGATATTCCAGAAATACTAAGA
>SKGK01000055.1 GCA_007117465.1 Clostridia bacterium
CCTCTTTTTTCAGCTTCTGTTATAAAAAATGCCAGTGTGCTTTGCATGTGCTCATGCCATAATTCTATCACTTCTTTTTCTGTCATTGTATTGTTATCAATTTGTTCGAGACTTAATGCGATGCATTTTTTAAGGGGCTGTTGTATCTGCTCAAGGCAGCACTCTAACTTCTCCATCTCCCTACTAAACCTCCCATTTATACTATTTTGATGATTGCATATATCTCTTTTTATGCTCATACTGCGCTTCCGCAATAATATCTTCCATACATTCTCTGAAATTTTCAACGCCTTCTCGTGATTTATCTACTGCCATTAGCATAAATCGAATGCTTTCTACGGTGAATGCACGACAAGGATTGGCAATCATTTTTTTTGCACATTTTTTCATATTTTCGGACATCACATATTTATTTTTATCACTGAGAGTGTTTAATTTATCCATCATTTGCTGTATTTTTTGACTAATCTCTTCCATATTGGCTGTATTGGTATCCATTTTTTTTACTTTATCTTGTATCGATGCGTATTTTTCTTCAAGCGCTTGTAAAGCTTGTTTTATATGCTGTATTTCTTCTATATTATTATTTTCACTCATAGCTATTTCATCCTTTCTTATGCTAAGCATTATTATGCTATTTATCATGTACCAAAATACAAAATCTATACATGAAATACAGTATCCTTTCACATATAAGGCATAATCTATTAAATATACGGGAAAGCTAAATTGTATTTTAAAAATTCTGTTTTAAGGTGGTTGTACGGCGATGAATCACAAGTTAAAATTAGATGGAAATATTGATAATCACATGCAGCATCATCGGATACGCATACCTATAAAACCGATTTACCGCGACGATATCCTCGCAAATAACGTAGAAAAATTCATATATTCTCTACCTGGTATTGTACATGCAAAAGCTAACCCGATTACTGCTAAAATATTAGTTATTTATGATGCACAAAAATTATCAACCTATATAATAAAAACCAAAGTAAATATCTTTATAAAATCGTATACAGAAAAAAAAACAACAGGGAATCGAGCAATGGATATGCAAACCTTTAAAACAGAATTTGCTGCATTGCCTCTTCCAAGCGTAGAAATATCTAAAAATGATATTTCTACACCTTACCATGCCTTAGATACGCTGCAAATCGAAAAACAATTTGCTACCAACAGTGCTTTCGGTCTCTCATGGCCAGCAGCTGCACAAAAACTAACATATGCGGGGCTTAATGTAATAAGTGAAAATACACGTCAATCCATTCTTTCAATATTTGTAAATAGCTTTAAGGAGTTTACGGTAAAGATGCTGTTAGGGTTAAGTAGCATCTCAATGTTGCTAGGGCAAATTCCAGAAGCTGTAGCGATACTTGGTATTGTACTTATACAAACTACGCTTTCATCTATCCAACAATATAAATCTCAACACTCTTTATACGGATTAAAGAAATTAATGGTAGATAAAGCCACTGTTATACGTGGCAAAAGCACGCATCAAATTGAATCAAAATACCTTGTACCCGGTGATATTGCATTATTAGAAGCCGGTGATAAAGTACCTGCCGATGTTAGAATCATCGATTGCACAAACCTAAAAGTAAATGAATCTTCTTTTACTGGTGAAACCTTTGCTGATAAAAAACATCATCAAAAATGCCCCATTCAAACCGAGCTTGCAAATAGGCATAACATGCTATATATGGGTAGCACTATTCTAGAAGGCAGGGCAAAAACAATCGTTGTACAAACAGGCACGCAAACTGAAATGGGCACTATAGCGGGTATGCTTCAAAACATTACGCTTACTCCTACACCGCTTGAAAACAAAGTTGCGATGTTAACAAAAAAAATGGCTAAAATCTGTCTTGCCTTGTGTATTCCTTTTAGCATTGGCGGCGTATTCCTTGGCAAAAATTTTATTCATATACTCACCACAGCCGTAGGGTTTTCTTTAGGCGCACTCCCAGAAAGTTTGCCAGCAGTGATGAATACTTCGATTGCTATGGGTGTACATCGCGCCTCCAAACAAAACATTATTGTCCGAAACACCCAAGCCCTAGAAGCATTAGGATGTGCAAGTGTTATCTGCTGTGATAAGACAGGTACACTTACATCTAATGAAATGACAGTAAAATATGCCTATGTAAATGGACAATATTATCACCTAACAGGTACAGGTTATGCGCCTACTGGTAATGTCTATTGTATGAATGCAGCACATCATAATGTATCAGACATCAATAAATTACTAGAAATAGGCGCTATCTGCAATAATGCTTGTTTTGCACAGGATAACGGCAACTGGACTGTACAAGGCGACCCTACTGAAGGGGCACTGCTTACCGCTGCATATAAAGCAGGAGTAGATGTTGCAAATCTTCAAAAGAATACCAACCGCCTAAAAGAAATTCCTTTTAACAGTGATAATCGTTATATGACAGTGGTTACTAAAAACAGTCATGGCTATAGCGCTTATTGTAAAGGATCGCTAGATACCATTATTGATAAATGTACGACGATTTACACTGATGGGGATGAGTATTTTTTTACGCAAATAGATAGACAACGTATAAGATCTGAAGGAGAACAATTAGCTGCTAAAGGGCTTCGTGTACTTGCTCTAGCCTATAAACACCCCACACACCCAGAAAATATCGATAATAATTATGTTTTTTTAGGATTAGTAGCAATGAAAGACCCCCCGCGCCTAGAAGTTAAAAGATCCATTGCCAAATGTAATAAAGCAGGTATCAAAATCATCATGATTACAGGAGACCATCCCCAAACGGCCTCTGCCATTGCAAAAAATGTGGGCATTTTGACAGATGGACAATTATTATGTGGAAATGAACTACATGCAATGACAGATGCTGCACTAGATGCTCGCATTGATGATATTGCTGTTTTTGCGCGCACTTCTCCAAAACAAAAACATCGCATTGTCAGTGCTTTGAAAAAAGCAGGGCATGTTGTTGTCATGACTGGCGATGGGGTAAATGACGCTATCGCTATGAAAGAAGCAGATGTTGGTATCGCAATGGGCAATATCGGTAGTGATATTGCTAAGGATGTCGCAGACATTACACTTGTAGATGATAATTTTAAAAACATTGTAAGAGCAATCGAAGAAGGACGTGCTATCTCTGCAAATATTAAAAATACCATGCGTTATCTGCTCTCAGGAAACTTAGCAGAAATGTTATTACTTGGTTTTTCCGCTCTTTTAACAAAACGCTTACCTTTACTTGCGATACACATATTATGGGTAAATGCTATATGCGAAACGGTAATGGGCGTACCTATCGCTATACACCCCCCTGCTAAAAACGTATTAGAATCACTTCCCGTATGCAAAGACACTCCTTTGCTAGATAAATCCTTAAAAGCAGATATTTTCAAAAAAGGGCTTAGTATTTCAGCCGCCACTTTTGGCGTTTATTATACTGCTTTGCGCTTGCATATGGGAATACCAAAAGCGCGCACGATGACTTTTGCTGCCCTTGTTGCAACGCAGCTTGTAAATGCCCATAACTGCTATACAAAAAAAAAAAAAAAATTTTCTAAATACATGCATTTAGCAGCTAGTATTTCTTTCGGTATGTTAGTGCTAATTTTATATAACCCTTTGCTAAATGTATTATTTAAAACTATGCCTCTTCGGGTATTTGATTGGGCACTACTTTCCTATGCTGCAGCGCTAGTAAGGGGAAATACATTTGA
>SKGK01000171.1 GCA_007117465.1 Clostridia bacterium
AGATAATGTTAACGTTGACAACTCTACTCCACTGATAAGAGAAAACTTAATCGAAGGCACATGGACAGCTTTGATGAGGACACCTGTCGGTGGTAAAGAGACATTAATTGAAACAATAATCCGTGGTGATGAAGAGATGGTGGCAATTGCCTCAGACGCAGGCTTGATAGTTTTAAAAGACGAAGCAGCTGATGAAGATCAGGAATAATCTGCCTATAAAAACCCCAGAGGTACTATTCCTTTGTTTGAAACAAAATAATTTATTATTGAGTAATAAGTAGACATTAAGACCTCAACTCAATTTTACCAAACTTAAAGGGTTACAGTATAATCACTGTAACCCTTGTCTTTGGCGGAGAGAGAGGGATTCGAACCCTCGGTACGCTATTAACGCACACACGATTTCCAATCGTGCGCCTTCGACCAGCTCAGCCATCTCTCCATGATATATTAAATTGGTCCCTTAAGACACCTTATATAGTATACAATGTCTCTACTCAAAAATCAAGAGAAAAATTTTAAAATTTATAGAATAAATTCTTTTCACAAAAGCAATCTTTTTTCATACACTATATACAAAGTATAATTAACAGGAGGCGTGTCGATGCATTATCACATTATGTATCCATACCACAAGCAATATTGTTATCCACAAGCAACGCCTAAAATAGATGCTATTGCTAACATTAAAGGTGGTTCGCTTGCGCCAAATATTCACGGCATCGTATATTTAAAAGATGTTATTGGTGGCACACAAGTATTTGCTAAAATATATGGTCTGCCCCCATATAAATCTGCCCAAAATAACGAAAACCCCATAGGCCCTCATTGCTTTCATATTCATGAATTTGGTACATGTGAAATAGGAGATCCTAACGATCCTTTTCAAACTGCAGGTCAGCATTGGGATCCTACTAATCAGCCGCATGGCAATCATGCAGGTGATTTTCCAGTGCTATTTTCTAATAATGGATTTTCTTGCATATGTTTTTTTACTAATAAATTTAAACCTATAGATGCCATTGATAAAGCAGTCATTCTCCATAAAAATCCTGATGATTATCGTTCTCAACCAACAGGTGATGCAGGAAAACGTCTTACCTGTGGTGTTGTTAAAAAAGTCTCTTACACCATATCTTAATATCTTTTCTTATTATAAAAACAGGCACTGAACTTATCAATGCCTGTTTTTAACTAAAATGCGATTATAATACCGCCATCATTTGCATATACTGTGCTTATGCCCGCAGTATCTACGATAATAATATCTTTAAACTTGTATTTCTTAAGTACTTCTTCTTTAAATGCTAATGCCCGCTCAATGCAATTACAATGTGCAATTCCTAGTATCTTATCTTCTAACTGCGTTCCTTGCTCCCCAATTGTGTCAACAAGCCTTTGAAATGCCTTTTTAGCACCCCGTACTTTCTCATGTGCTTTGATGGTTCCTTCGCTTGTCCCTGCCATAATAGGCTTTATGGATAATACAGAAGAAATTTTTGCTGCAAGTGCACTTACTCTTCCTGCTTTGACTAAGTTATCTAGCGAATCTAGCATAAAAAATGTTTTCATATCTTGAATATAT
Source organism: Clostridia bacterium (assembly GCA_007117465.1). Classification (GTDB taxonomy): domain Bacteria; phylum Bacillota; class Clostridia; order SK-Y3; family SK-Y3; genus SKGK01. The sequence continues at coordinate 1,586 of SKGK01000171.1, forward strand.
GCCGTCCCTTTTTCAATAACATCTTGTTCTTTTAGTCCTTTATTAATAAGCTCTGAAATCTTAAGGCTTACTAATGTCTCTCCTATCGATGCACTTAGTGAATCAAAAACATGAATACACTTATTTTCTTCTTCTTCTGAAAACATCTCTTTTGCTAATACTGCACTCTTATATGTAGCACTTAGTGCAGAAGAAAGTGTAACGACAAATATGCTTCCTTTTTTTCGATACTGCTGCATAAAATCATCGGGTGAAGGACAAGCTGTTTTAGGGGCTTGCTCACTTTTTTTCATTAGTTTCAAAAATTCTTTTACATCTAACGTCTCATCATCTTTGTATTGTTTACCCTCTAACTCTATTGTGAGTGGTACAAGTGTAATGTTCTGCTTCTGTTTTATTTCTTCGTTTAAGTCACAGCAGCTGTCAGCAATAATGTTCATTTTACATCCGTCCTTTCTTTTTTTTATACTTTTTATCATATCATATTTTAAATCATTTCACAAAATATTTATGTGTGTTGTATACTTTTTAGCAAAATACATGTGTAACTTTAGTCAAGATTGGAAAAAATATATTTTAAATAGAAACTATTTGAAAACAATTTAATTTTGTATACGTATTGTATATGTATGTATAATATGATATAGTATATCTATGTTTATTACCACATAATATAACTTGGTCATATTTAATAAGGAGATGCATAATATGAAATTAAAAGAATTAAAAATCGGAAACATTTGTGTGCCTGTACCTATTATACAAGGTGGCATGGCTGTACGTATATCTACTGCTACGCTTGCATCAGCTGTAGCAAATGAAGGTGGCATCGGTATCATTGCCGGTACTGGCATGAAATTAGAAGAACTGAGGTGCGAAATCCGTAAAGCCAAGGAAATGACTAACGGCATTATAGGCGTCAATGTCTTATTCGCCGTAAGAGAATTTGCTGACTTAGTTAAAACTGCTATTAATGAAAAAATTGATTTAATCGTTTCAGGCGCTGGATTTTCTAGAGATATGTTTGTTTGGGGTAAAGAATCTGGTGTGCCAATCGTGCCTATTGTATCCTCTGCTAAATTAGCTAAATTAGCGGAGAAATTAGGCGCTGCCGCTATCATTGTCGAAGGCAAGGAAGCTGGTGGACATCTTGGTACCGATAGACCAATGAAGGACATTTTACCCGAGGTCTGTGCTGCCACTAAATTACCTGTAATTGCAGCTGGTGGTGTCATTAATGGAAAAGATATTGCAGATGCAATAAAACTTGGTGCTACAGGTGTTCAAATGGGCACGCGATTTGCAGCAAGTGTCGAGTCGAATGCTTCTAAAAACCTTAAGGATTTATATGTAAAGGCGCGAAAGGAAGACGTTATACTTATAAAAAGTCCTGTTGGATTGCCAGGTCAGGGTATTAAAAATCATTTTTATGATTTAATAGAAGGTGGAAATTCACCTGCAAATAAAAACTGTGTTGGCTGCTTAAAACGATGCTCTCATAGCTTTTGCATCATGGATGCTTTAGAAAACGCTTGCCAATCTGGGGATGAGAGTAAAGCACTTGTTTTTTCTGGTGAGTGCATTGACAAAATTAATGAAATTCTTCCTGTAAAGGCGATTTTTAAAAACCTTATGCAACAAGTAAAAAATGCATAATAGCTGATAGATTTGAAAAGAGATATAGCGATAGGACATTACTTTACAAGCCACATACTATCGCTATATCTATTGTTTTAATGTTCAAACTTACAATTAGGGCATTTTGGATAATCAAAATCATGCTTGGTTAAACATTTCGGACATGTCTTTTGAGGTAAAGATTCATTGCTTGATGTTGCGCCTTCTAAAGACATATTAAGTTGCTGCTCTAGATATCCTACCCTATCAAGCAATTCCCCAATAGCAATAAATGCTGTTCCTAATACTACTGTTAAAAAAGCTGAAAATGCGCCTAATAATATGTTGATCCCTGCAAATTGTAGAAACGATATCAATGCTAATATTATGACAATTACACCAACTATTTTGAACATTTTACTCATACAATATAGCACCTCTTTAAATATTATTAATCTTTTACAACCGCTCTTCTCGTCAGCAAATATGCTACACCTGAAAATAAACTCGCTAAAAT
>SKGK01000070.1 GCA_007117465.1 Clostridia bacterium
ACAAAAGCCGTACATAAATACTTTAAAAAATATTTATGCGGGGTATTGTGAAGTTAAATGTTATGGAAATGGTGCAACAACTACACCTACATTAAAGTTGACAATTTCACCAAAAGTTAAATGAGGTTGAATAAATATTGGTTTTTAAGATAGTTGAAGATGATGTTATTTAAAGAAAGAGTTGTAAGGTGGCTATTTATTGGGTTTTGGTGGGTGTTTTTGGGTGGGTGTGTTTTTGGGGGTTGGGTTGGTCCTGCTTGGACCTTTTGTTTTTTATTAGTTGTTTTTATGTGGTGTTGTGTTATGTGGTGTTTGTTTGCCATAATGTTTATATAGTGGTTTTTTCTTTGTTGTTTTTATGGGTTTGCGTAGTCGTAAGGGTTTTTATGGGAGTGATTTTGGTCGTGCTACTTTGGAGCCTTTGAGGGGTGATGTTCGTAGTTTTCGTTTTGTTGGGTTTGATATTGAGACTTTTGGTGATTTTAATGAGTTTTATAGTGCTGGTTTGTTTTGGTTGAATGATAAGGGTGAGGAGTGTTTTGAGTATTTTCGTTGTCGTTTGGCTTTGGGTCGTGCTTTGTTTAGTCGTCGTTTTAAGGGGTATAAGATTTTTGCTACGAATCTTGGTTTTGATTTGAGTGGTGCTTTTTTTGGTACTGAGTATTGGAATAGGTTGGAGATGGTTAGTCGTGGGAGTGATTTGCTTAGTGCTAGTTTTGATTTGGGTAATAATCATGGTAAGATTACTATTCTTGATACTATGAATTTTGTTCCTTTTAGCGTTGAGAAAATGGGTAAAATTTTAGGGTCTTTTAAGGTTAGTAAGCCTAGTTTTTGGATTAAAGATTCTGTTACAGGGTTTTATGAGGCTACTAAGCCTAGTAACGCTGATGAGGAGGCTGAGTTAGAGTTTTATAATCGTATGGATTGTAAGATTAGTCATGATTTCATGGTTTTATTGCAGCGTGGTTATAATGAGCTTGGTGGTACTTTAAAGATTACTGGTGCTAGTACTGCTATGGATATTTTTAGGAGGCGTTTTCAGCATTATAATATGACTAAGGAGACTTATTTTATTAAGAGTGTTGATGGTGAGAGTGTTCGTGATTTTATTTTTAGGGGTTATTATGGTGGTCGTACTGAGGTTTTTAAGCGTGGGTTTTTTCGTGATTTATATTATTATGATATTAATAGTTTGTATCCTAGTGTTATGAGGAATCGTTTTCCTTTACCTCAGAGTGTTAAAAAGGTTCCTTATGCTGATGTTATGAATATTAAGCGTTATGAGGGTGTTAGTGAGTGCGTGGTTATTTGTCCTAGTGGTTTGAATAAACCTTTTCTTCCTGTTAAACATGGTGGTAAGTTAATTTTTCCTAGTGGTGAGTTTCGGGGTGTTTGGAATCATAACGAGTTACGTTATGCTATTAGTCTTGGGTATTTGGTTAAGCCTTTGAAACAAATTATTTACACTAAGACTTTTAAACCTTTTGATGATTATGTTAATACTATTTATGATAAGCGTTTGGAGTATAAGAGGGATGGGAGTTCTTTGGAGTTAGCGACTAAGTTGGCGCTTAATAGTTTATATGGTAAGTTCGCTATGAAGCGTGTTACTAAGGCTGTTATTAAGGATATTAGTATGATGGATTTTGAGGAGAAGATGGATGTTCTTCGTGGTGATAGTGATATTAAGGGTGATATGAGTATTAAGGTTACGGAGACTCCTTATGATGGTAAGGTTGCTTTTCCTATTCTTAGTAGTTATATTACTAGTTACGCACGTATTTTGATGTTTCCTTTTATTAATCGTGATGATTGTGTTTATACTGATACTGATAGTGTTTTTCTTAGTGGTGAGGTTAGTACTGGTAGTAAACTTGGTGAGATGAAGTTGGAGTGTGTGGTTAGTCGTGGTATTTTTGTTCGTCCTAAGTTTTATATGATTGATGATGATATTAAGGTTAAGGGTGTTAGTCGCGCATCTTATCGTGAGTTTATGGGGTTGCTTCGTGGGGTTAGTGTTAAGAAGTTAAAATTTACTAAGATAAGGGAGAGTGTTAGGCGTGGTTTAAAGCCTAATACTAAGTTAGCGGTGGATAAGTTTTTGAATCTTGAGGATACTAAGCGTTCTTGGTCTCATAAGATGATTGATGTTATTAATAGTAACGTGTTGCGTTATGCTACTAGTGAGCCTTTGGTTATGGAGTTGTTTTGTGATGAAAACGTGTTACCTTGTGATTTGGAAAAACTAGAATCTAACGCTGAAAAAGCTAAATTATCGAAAATTAAGCGTTATGATGAAAAGGTTAAAAGGTTTATTCGTGAGAATCCTTTAATAAAAAATAAGTTTATTGGTAAGGCTCAGTTATTACGTGGTTTAATGGTTAGTGTTCTTGATAAGGGTATGGATTTGGATTTGGTTGACTGGTTCAGTTTGGATAGTGAGAACGCTGAGGAAAGTTTATATAGTGAATATAATATAAATATTATGGAGGAATTAGTAAGATGATGGTGTATAAAGAATGGTGTGAAAAGTGTAGGAATGAGAGTTTACATGAGGAAAAGTATGGTTATTTAATTTGTTTGGAGTGTGAAAATTATGGATTATAAAAGTTTTGGGGAGGGATTAGACACTGGAGAGACTAAGTATTCTCAGACGCGTAATGAGTATTTACTTCGTGAGGGTAAACCTACTAAGAGGATTCTTCCTATTAATGGTCGTTTATTTGTTCGTGTAGTTGTGCAGAGTGGTAATGTTATTAGTAATCAAACTGGTGAGAATAGTGGTAACATGGTTAATTGGGATTTCTTACTTCAGGGTGCTTATAATAACGCTTTACATAAGCATGTTCAGGATGGGGGTAAGAGTGGGGGTGTTATAATCAAGGTTTTAGATTATTGGATTATTTACTTTAATGATAGGGTAACTACTAAGAGGGTTAGACGTACTCGTTCTGTTGTTAAGAAGAAAACTATTAATGTTAAATCTCATTTTAGGAATGGTGTTAAGGTTAAAGGTTATAAAAGGGTTTCTAGTCGTGAAATCGTTAAGGGTTTTTATGAAACGGATATCTTTTTGGAGGGTAAGCGCTTGGATAGTGTTCGTGAGAGACAGCTTAGTCGTGGTATGATTGAGAGGGAGTTCGGTATGATTACTGGTACTCGTAAGCGTATGGGTCGTGTCTTGGATGACAGGGGTACTCTTGATGATTTTCGTTTCAGATTCAAATAATAGAAATATTTATATAGTAGTATATTCATTATTGGTTTTAAAATGAAAATAGACAAAACAGTAGGAAAACTGTTTGGTGTATTAGTAGTCATTTTGTTAGCAGTAGAAGTTCTACCGCTAATATTTGAAGGCATTGCTGGTATGGCTGGTGTAGAATCAGAAGTACCATCTTGGCTAACAACTGTTTTAACAGTTATAGTCGGTGCTGGAATGGTTTTCATGGTATGGAAACTTTTCGACAACTAATGTACTAAAACATTTTAGTTAACACCTTTTTTGGTGTTAACATATTTTATAATCATCTTGGAGCCTAATCAAAAAATGAAAAATAAAAATAATATATTCGTTCTTAGTTTGCTTTTAATAACAATCATGCTCACCTCTTTTACGCTTGGGGATTCTTTAGAATTCACCTCTCCCAAGGATAATACTTCTATTGTAGAGTCCCCTAGCGTTTATTTAAGAGAATTAACA
>SKGK01000046.1 GCA_007117465.1 Clostridia bacterium
ATCTGTATTAATATAATAGTAGGTCTTTTTGACATCTCTTGGTATTATCTCATTGTTCTGGTAACAGTAAGCATAAAAAACACTTTTATAATAATCCAACGGATACTCATCATTCGTTTTGTCCCCAGGATTTTTTTCTCCATCTATTGAAATTACGTTAACAATATCAGCGTATGTTAAATGTCTATCCTCGTAATAACGACAACTTCCCTCATCAATTTCTACTTTAATAGGAATTTTTCCATTATATTGTTCGGCTATGGATGTGCGTCCCTCAAGGTAGAAGGTGAAGTATTTTCTTGGTACAAGATTGGTAATCACATCTTCATTAAAGTAAATTTCCTTAACTTCTCGCCCATCCACTGTTATGGGTGCATCAAGTACCATTCCGATTGTAAAGGGAGAACCATACGATACAATGGTACCTTCCAATACAACTCTACCTTTTTTCTGTTCATTCGCTTGCGTCTCTAAGTCTTGTTGTTTTGAATTGGCAGCCTCTGCCTCTAACTCGGCTCTGATTTCAGCCTTTAATTTATCCTCGTCTATATTTGTTTTTTCAGAACAACCTACAATAGAAAGCAAAACAACTAAAACAATCATTACATTAATCCACTTTAGCATTTATACATTTCTCCTTTCATTTCATATCTTATCATATAACAATAGTGCTAATACGGTTTATATTTTTTTGATTCTGCCTTATTCTACTTGCCTACAATGTTAACTGGCATTATGACGTTGGTCTTCCAGGTTTCTGCTCCTTCTAGTTTTTTGACATCCTCATAGCTATACACATAGACATTAGGATAAACAATGCTTGTATTTTCTACTTGCTTTACAGCGTTAAAATGAATATGCGGTACTAAAAAAGGCTCGATAGAATTATAATTGTACGGGTTAAATCTATCGGGGTATGCTGCATGTACCGCTGGTCTTAACATTTCAAAGGCCCATGGTTGGATTGAAACGACAAACCCCCCTTCCATAATTTCACCTTGGTCTGCATAAAAAGATTTTGACAGCTCATAAACCCCATTATCTCTTATAAATTTAAGGATTGCTTTGGTGTCCTCATCTAAGGCTGATATATCAAGGTCATTAGTTTTAAAATCATAAAATTCATCTGTAATATAATACACAACTGAGTCATTCCTTGGATAAATCTTATCTCGGTCTTTCTGTATTACTTGCATTACTTTCATGCTAAAATCTTTCACGCCCTCTTTATCAAAGTGATATAGATGATCATCAAAATATCTAATCGTATCCCACAGATTATCACCATTATATACCTGTTCAAAACGCTTTGCAGTATTAGATAGACTACGTGGTTTTCTCCAGAAAAACATGCCCTCGCTATCATATGCGTATTGGTCTTGTGCAATTACTTCTTCTTTTTCAGTCTGATTATCCAATTTAGTAAGCGTAATGACAAAATCATCAAGACTCCCTTGCATTTGACTTGTGATATTGTAACTTGTATCAGGTGCTGACACCGTTGCTTTTAACCTAATAGAACGCTCTAGGGTATTAAAAATCCTATAGCCGTCATAAACATACAAATCCATATTATAATAAAATGCACCTGTACCACCACTCTTGCTCCTATTCACTAAAAATCCTTGTTCAAAGCTTATGTTGTTCTCATACTTCGCCAAATGAATATAGGATGGAATTTCTTTAAACTCACCTTCTTCTACTTTAATTACAATAGCAGTTCTAAGGTTTCCGTCAAAATATGTCGTTGTAAAAACAACCTCATCCTTTCCATTTGCGTTTAAGTCAAAGAAATTAGGTGTCCACTTATCAAAATCTTCCCTCGTATATTCTGGATATTCGCTTGCAATAAATGTAAAAACAGCATCTAAATTGTGAACATCTTTGTCTGCTTTTAATTTTGCTTCCGCTTCCATTTCAGCTTTAATTTCAGCTATTATCTGGTCTTGTGTTTTTTGTGCAGTATCTTCATCTGATGAACATGCAACTAAACTTGTCAACACTAATGTTACAACTAATAAAAAAATAAATATTTTCCTCATACTAACACCCTCCATTTTTGGGTTCATTCACAAAGAAATGATTCCCCTAATGATACTTTTAAAAAATTATATATTACAAAAACAATCTTTGTCAATATTAATCTAAACTTCCTCTTCTCTCCATCATATGTTCTCCTTTCTTTACTCAATTACAATAATCGCCATCTTACCGATTTCTGTCCAATCATATAAGAACTTAGCATGACTTGTGTAATTTCTTACACAACGACTTGATAACGGAATGGTGCCTATGCTCGCTATATACTCTTGCATACCAGGGTCAATTCGTTTATCCTCTGTCACCTTATAACTGACTGGAACGCCATGAATATATGTGCCCCCATTAAACCGCACCGCATAAGGAGCATAGCCAGCAATTTGTTTTGTAGCATGATTTAAAAATAAAAATCGGGGCACTGTCTCAATCGCCATATAATACCCTAACGATGTTTCTAACTGATAATATCCTCTCGTTCCTGTTGTAGCAAGTGTATAAGACACCATATGCCACTTATCTTTTTCATACTCAAACGCTACTTGATTTTGATTTTTGCGATCAACGATTACTATTTTTGATAATTCTTTTATCGTATTATTAAAAGATAGATATTTCTTTGGCACCCAATATTCTCCCTCAAAATTTAGCGTTCTAATTTTATAAAAATCTTCTTGTTTATCTACTACCTTAAGCAGTGTACCATCTTCAATATATCTAAATTCAGATTCTACATCTGGGCGAACGTAGGCAGGCGCTGACTGAAACCACCTAGTACCATATTTATCATTTTTGGTACCATTATAAAGGGGTGCCTCACCAATTGCATTACGAAAGTTTCTAATATATGCTGTCTGATGTCCATCTATTTCCCTTTTTATCTTCATCAGTTCCGCATACATCTTATCAAATTGGAACTGTCTTACTTGTGCTAATCCACTAATGACATATCCATACCGAATGCCGTCATCTTCTTCCCAAGAAATCTTATACCAACTATCCGTTTGAAAAAGATTAGAGTACTGCCCGATTACTTCTTTATGTAATGTATATCTTTGATATTGAGGGACATTTTTTAAAATTGCAGATTCCGTTGTTGGCTCTCTCCGAATATTTACCGTAATGCCTGTCAGCAGTAAATAATCATAATTTATCGGATATTTATCATATTTTAGGTTCTTTAAAATGTCACTAGGCACTTTTGTACTAAATATTTGTTTTACTTCGTATGCTTCTTTAGGTGCTTCTTGCTCTACTTCTACATAAATTACTTGCGACTCATCAGATGCTGTATCTTGCTGCTCATTCTCTTGTTCCTCTAATTTATGTTCACTATCTATTATTTCAGCTTTATCCATAGGCGATTGATATACTTGTTCTTGCACTTCCCGCATATAAGCACTTAATTCTTTTGTCTGCAAATCAGTATCATGACTACTATTTTCTTCTTGCTCTAGCGTACATCCTACGTTTGTTAACAGCATTGCCATCAACGCAAATGAGATTACAAACTTTTTTTTATTCATTGCGCTTCTCCTCTTTTCTACTATTTCATTTTGCACAATTGATAATTATTTCATCTGTTCTAAATACGCTTTTAGTTCCTGCAAAATGGGCGTATGTTCATAAATTTGTCCTTCAAACAAATGATAC
>SKGK01000074.1 GCA_007117465.1 Clostridia bacterium
AAGTGAAAATCTCTATGTAAATGTAGCAGAAATATTTAATTAAATAATGCTGGCATTCAGAAAAATCTGAACGCCAACATATTGGGCTAATCAATTAGGTTAGGGTGTGAACTGTAACAAATTGACGCGTTTATCCTAAAAAGCGTTCAAAAAGCCCTTGACATCTTGTTGCGCAGATATTAAAATAAGATAGACAATCATTCAAAAGCGAATGAATAAATAATACGAACGGTGAGGCATGATTTTTAAAAATAGTAAGTCAATGGCGACGAACTATTTTTAGTGTTATGCCTATTAATAATTTAGGAGGGTTTTTATGGCAGTAAAATATATTTTTGTAACAGGTGGCGTGGTATCGGGTCTTGGTAAAGGTATTACCGCAGCGTCACTTGGAAGACTATTAAAAGAGAGAGGTCTACATGTCACCATACAAAAGTTCGATCCGTATATCAATATTGATCCAGGAACTATGAGCCCCTATCAGCATGGGGAAGTATTTGTAACAGACGATGGTGCAGAGACAGACTTAGATTTAGGGCACTATGAGCGATTTATTGATGAGAATTTAAGTAAGAACAGTAATGTAACCACAGGTAAAATATATTGGTCGGTGATTAACAAAGAAAGAAAAGGGGAATTTTTAGGTGGTACGGTACAGGTCATCCCGCATATCACTAATGAGATTAAAGAGCGAATTTATCGCTTAGGCAAGTCGGGGGATACCGATATTGTAATTACGGAGATTGGTGGAACGGTAGGGGATATAGAAAGTCTGCCCTTTTTAGAAGCGATACGCCAGGTGGCAGCAGATGTGGGAAGAGAAAACTGTATGTACATACATGTAACGCTTGTGCCCTTTTTAGGAAAAGCCGGCGAGATGAAATCTAAACCCACACAGCATAGTGTAAAAGAGTTATTAGGCCTCGGGATACAACCAGATGTCATCGTGTGCCGATCAGAAGTGCCGATACCGCAGGAGTTAAAAGACAAGATAGCGCTTTTTTGTAATATAAGAAGTGAAGCGGTAATAGAGAATCTAGATGCAAAGACGCTCTATGAAGTACCGCTTATGCTTGAGAATCAAGGATTAGCCCAGCTTGTATGTAATCGAATGCATCTTAGCTGCGACAAACCTGATCTTAACGAATGGCAGCAAATGGCACACAAAGCCGCAAATCTTAAAAAGAAAGTAAGCATTGCACTAGTAGGTAAGTACGTAGAACTACATGATGCTTATCTTAGCATAGTAGAATCATTAAATCATGGGGGCATTGCCAATGATGCACAGGTAGAGATTAAGTGGATTGATTCAGAAGAGCTATCGGCGGATACCTCAAAAGAGCTACTAAAAGATGTAGATGGCATCTTAGTACCAGGTGGATTTGGCGATAGGGGAATAGAGGGCAAAATTTGTGCTGCCAAATACGCAAGAGAAAATAAGGTTCCTTATTTTGGAATATGTCTAGGCATGCAAATAGCAGTGATTGAATTTGCAAGAAATGTCGTAGGATTAGAAGGCGCGCATAGCTTTGAGCTTGACCCTGCTACGCCGCACCCTGTAATTGACCTTATGCCAGAGCAAAAAGACATCGAAGAAATGGGCGGTACTATGAGGCTAGGTCTATACCCATGTAAACTCAAAGAAAGCACTAAAATATATGAAGTTTATAAAGAGGCGCTTATCTATGAACGCCATAGACATCGCTACGAAGTCAATAACGAATACAGAGAAATGCTCAAGCAAAAAGGCTTGATTATCGCAGGCGTCTCGCCCGACGAGCGATTAGTCGAGATTATAGAACTGCCTAGCCACCCATGGTTCATCGCGGTGCAATTCCATCCAGAATTTAAATCCAGACCCAACAGACCTCACCCACTATTTGAGGATTTTGTGCAAAAATCTTTAATTTTGGATAAATGAGCACTTAATTTTGCAGTGTCAATAGATTTTAGCAAAAAAATAAAAGACTGCGCGTTAGTAAATCAATATTATATTGAGATGCGTTATCCTAAAGATACACCACTTGTTTTTAGTAATCAAGAAGCGGATGAATGTATAAAAACAGCACAAAAAATGTGATTTCATAATGTTTGTTTTAAAAGCAGGTCACACGGTAGAAATAGATATACCCATTTAATCTCAATGAAAAACCAATAAAAACGATTAAAATAGTTGGTGAAAAGCAATGAAATAGAAACAAAAAAAGAGATTAAGAAAGAAGGGGTGTTAGTGATAAGAGATGTGTCATTTTTCATGGTTTTTATGGAAGGGGTATTAACTTTTATATCCCCGTGTATTTTACCAATGCTTCCCATTTACTTTGCATATCTTGCGGGGAATGCAGCTAAAGAGAGCAAAGCTTCGCCAAAACTTTTTATCAATTCTATAGCTTTTGTACTAGGTTTTATCATGATTTTTACTGTGCTAGGTGCTTCAGCAACCTTAATCGGAGGACTCTTAAATCGTAACAGACAGTTGTTTCAATACATTAGTGGACTTGTGATTATTTTATTTGGATTGCGGTTTTTAGGCGTAATACGATTAGGATTTTTAAATAAAGAAAAGCGCTTAGCGGTTAACATTCAAAACCTTGGATTTTTTGGTTCAATTCTTTTTGGAATAGTTTTTTCATTTGGATGGACAGCTTGTACAGGACCATTTTTAGCGGCAGCACTTTTGGTTGCTAGTAATATGGACACAATGATTGAAGGTATGTTTCTGCTTTTGATGTATGGTGTTGGACTAGGAATTCCATTTTTATTATCCGCACTTCTTTTTGATAAAATGGAAGAGGTGTTTGCTTTTATTCAAAGGCATAGAGGCAAAATAAATATTGCAGCAGGTGTGCTACTTATTATGATGGGCATATTAGTACTAACAGGAGTAATGCAGTATATAGGAACGTTATAAATGTTATGAGTAAAGAAAGTGGGTGCATATAAGTGAAGAAGTGGCTAAATATTACATTTTGGGTGATTGTATTTGGTGCATTGCTGTTTGGAGGATACACATACTATCATCGTAATCAGCAGGAACAAGAGCAGGCAGAAGTATTAGAGCAAATTGAGGAAGTAATTGAGGTACCAGATTTTACGCTACAAAATTTAAATGGCGAGAAGGTTAGACTTTCAGATTATCAAGGCAAGGTCGTGATTTTAAACTTTTGGGCGATGCGGTGCCGATTTTGTGTAGAAGAGATGCCTGATTTTGAAAATGCACATCAGCAGTTAGAAAAACAAGGTGATGCTGTTATTTTAACGATTAATGTAAGGGAACCTGTGGATAGAGTGAGGCAGTACATTGAAAAAGAAGGATTTAATATGCCGGTTCTTTTAGATGAAAAGGGAGAGGTTGCAGCTATGTATGACTTAAGAAGCTTCCCAACCACATACATTATTAATCCAGATGGAACATTATATAATGGTATTTTAGGAAAAACAGATAAGGAGACCATTTTGAACGTAGCAAAAATCGTAGCACGTAAGAGATAAAGAGACTGAGGGCTCTTTATTTTGATTATATCACATATTTAGGTGATGTACGCATGACAAATAAAAGGATATAATTGGATAGAGGGTAGGGAAGACAGAGAATTGTTGACAGGAAACAGAAAGGAGATGAGCAGGTTGAAGGATAGGCAAAGCCATAATATGCAAGAAAGAGTGGATAAAAAAATGAAACTACT
>SKGK01000010.1 GCA_007117465.1 Clostridia bacterium
TGCTACACCACTTCCTTCATCCATACCATTACTTATACCAACTTGTGGTTCGCTACACTTGGCGGTAAATACCCGTGGCTAGACTTTCACTAGCTAGATTAGTGCCATGCCTGGCACACAAGATAAGAGCGTGTGCATAGTATATGCACACGCTCTTATCTTTTATTACATCGGGTTATTTTCAAATATTTCTAAATCTTCTACCATCTGCTCAACTTTTCGTTGTAAAATATAAAACTCACATTTACCATTTCGAACGACCGCATAATGTCTATGGCTAATACTTACATATTCCATCACAACATCTTCTCTTCCATCATTGTGATAGAACGTATACCTTACATCTGGTGTGCCTTCAATGTCTCCACGGTGCCTATCTTCAATGTTACCATCTATGCTAAAACCGATAACTTGCTGATACATACGTTTAAATTTTCGCTCATCTGCCTGCTCACCATTAATAAGATATTCTTCCTCTATCTCTTCTCCTTCTTCTGTCTTCTTATGATGACGAATAATCTCCATCACGGAAACCTTATCATTTACCTCAATTTCAATTCTATCTACAAAATCAATATTTACAATATATGCAAGCCTTTCAAGTAGCTTAAAAGACTGAATATCTCTAAAAGCAACTGCGCTTTCACCAATTAAATAAACTGGCTGCTGTCCCTCTATTTGCATATAAATCATGCTATCTTCTACATTGCCTAAAAGTAGCGTTATGGTCTCATCCTCCATATTGGTAAAAGCAAGACGATATTTAGGCGTATCTAGTCCATAGACAGCTAAATCCTCTGGTTCATCTGCTACAAAATTACTTATACCAATATCAGGGAGACTGATCAAAATTATCTCTTCCACATTGTGACCATTTGCACTTCGATTAAATGGCTCGGTCATTTGCCATGCCGCCAACATTCCATCTATCTCATGCTCTTCTTTTAAGCGGATTGCTATGGTATCGCGTTCCTCACCTTCGATTACAAAAGATTTTATCTCTTCTGGATTAATCTCAAAGAGATCTTTGTCTCTATATCTTTCTAACGTACTAGTCAGTGAGTCGCCTCTATGCGAGTTGATGGTATATACCGTATTATCATCTTGCTTACGAAAATAGTAAAGTGTTCTAGATGGCGTTCTTTTACCTACATGAAATACCTGCTCTTCGCCATCTGCTAGATTGACGGTGACAACGCTAGTAGGATTATCTAAACCATACAGCGATAAATCCTCGGCATCTTCTTCTACTATTCTATCTGCATTAATATTTGCTACATTAAACATTAAAATATTAATTCTTGACTGCTCTAGCTTAGCTTGTGGATTTTGCGGACTTTTAAGCATCCACTCTTCTTCTTCTCGGGCAAATACAAGGTTTTGTTCTTCGGTCTTGATTGCAATTTTTACAATTTCATCTCTTTCCGCCCGAAAAATACGAATGGTGGTATCTTCATCTTCAAAAATTTCTTCCTCAACGGGCCTGTTGCTCGCATAATAATACACCCCGAATAAAACGGCACATACAATTATGAGTATACCAGCATTTCTATAAAATCTCATAGATGTCGCCTCCTTAGCCAAACTACGCCACCTAATATAAATATAATTAGCGGAATAACAATAACTACCAATGCAGCGTAAGTCAGCACCTGAGAATAAGACGTAATATTCATTCTTTCAGGCCTTAAGCTCTTAGGGCGAATTGAAATTCTTGTCTCTTCATCCTGCATCCAATTTAATGTGTTCATAAAAAAGTCCACATTGGCATGTCCGGTAAGCCCTAATACCTCATCCCCTAAAAAGCTTGAATTACCTACTACCACAATTTTTGTTTCCTTAAGCGGTCTATAATTATCTCGCACATCATAATTCGCTCTTGTAATTGCTACTGCAATATCTAACGGGCCTTGTATATCCCCGTCTTCTTTTCCAATAGCAATAGACTCTAAATCGGTTTTCCCCCATGAATTATTAGACGTCTTTAGAAGACTATTGACCTTAATAGACTCACTCTCATTAAATAGTATATCCATACTTGTAGTATTTGGCATGATCATCATTAAATTATTACTTCGAATAATCCCTGTAATTTCATGGCTTTGTACCACTGGTACTAAAAACGTCGGCACTCTAAAGAACCTATTGGTATTACCTTCTACTACAATATCTCTATTTAATGCAACTCCCCACTCTCTCAGATAATCTTCTAAGATAGGAAGTTCTTCTCTGGCAGGATCAAACAAAAAGATTGCTCCTCCCCCAACATCAAAAAATTTATCTAGCTTTTCGTTAATTTCATCAGCACCAAAATCCCGCGTTGGTGCTGCAATAATAAGCACATCCGCGTCCTCTGGAATATCTTCGGTCACTAAATTAAGCGTTTTAATCTCATAATTTTCTCTTTCTAAATCCGCATTAATCGCACTTAAATCCGATTGACCATGCCCTTCTACAAAATAAACGGTTGGCGTTTTATCTGTACTTACATACATAATAGCAGAAGTAAAGCGCTGCTCTGCTACAAGTGAATCTGCACTTTGCGAACCATGGCTAAAAGCTACCAACTCAAACGAACGTATAATTCTAAAATTTCCTGTTTCTGGATTTTCCACAATAAAGGATCCATTGGAAATCCCCTTGCCTTCTTGGTCATATCGACTTACAAATCCTGGGCTTTTAACAGAGTCAATGACTTCGATCTCAATGTTGCGAGAATATCTATTATAACGTTCTAAAATTTCCATGACAAAAGGATTTTCTTGTCCTTGTCCATATAATGCATAAATGTTAACGGGCTGCTGTAATTCATTTAAAATATTAACCGTTTGCTCTGAAAAAGAAAACATTTGATTCTTGGTCAAATCTTTTCGCATTGGAAACTGACCTACAATTAAATTGATAACAATTAAAATAGCTATAAACGCTGCTGTTAATACCGCAGCATTCGCCCCATATTTCATTTTATTGGTACTAAAAAATCTTCGTATCTTACGCATAAGCTCTTTCATCTTTTTCCCTCCTTAACTCCAACGTTTCTTTTCCAGTACACGTATCGTTAGGAATATGAACGCGACTGCAAAGCTAATATAGTATACTATTGGTTCTAAGCTTAGTACCCCTAGCGTGAAATCTTGAAAACGCTGCAAAATAGAAAGCCATTGAACGGCACTTACAATGTGTCTATTTTGAATAAAAGGTACAATCATATCCATCAGCCACAATAATAAAAGAACTCCAAAAGTTGCAACAGCTGAAATCACTTGATTTTCTGTAAGAGAAGAGACAAATAATCCAACTGCTATAAAAGCTGCTCCCATTAAGAAAAATCCAAGGTATCCACCTAATATCTCACCAAGCGCAGGGCTACTAAAAAGGTATAATATAATCGGATATGCACCAGTTATAATAAGTGAGATTAGAAAAACAGCTACAGCTGCAAGATATTTACCTACCACTATCCCAATTAAGCTAACGGGGGATGTTAAAAGCAGCTGGTCTGTTTTATTCTTCATTTCTTCAGACAACAGACGCATAGTCAAAATGGGTACCAAAAATAAGAAGATAATATTCAGACTCCCAAATACCATTTTAATGTCTGCTATTCCATGCATCAAATTATCTGTTGCAAAAAAGTATCCTGAAAGCAGTAGGAAAAAACCAACAAATATATAGCCGATAGGAGAATAAAAATATGCTTTTAATTCTCTTTTAAATATTGCTAACATAATTACATTCCCTCCTCTTCAGTAGTAAGTTGCAAGAAAATATCCTCCAATGTCAAATCCAACGATTTTAACATTAAAATTGGATGCCCCTGTTTGCTTAGTTCATTAAACATCGGTTTACGAATATCTATACTAGGTTGTGCTTCTACAATATAATCCATGCTAAATGGCTCTTTTTCCCCTTGCGCTTCTACATACTTAATACCATTTAACGCTTTTAAGGATTTAATCACTTGTGCCTCAGGACCTGCAATACGAACGATTAGCTTACTATCATTCGTAAGTTTTTTCGATAAATTCTGTGGCGTATCACTTGCAACAATCTTGCCTTTATTAATAATAATTACGCGCTCACAGATGGCATTGATCTCAGGCAAAATATGCGAACTTAAAATAATAGTGTGTTCTTTTCCTAATGCCTTGATTACATTTCTAATTTCAATAATTTGCTTTGGATCTAATCCTACGGTAGGTTCGTCTAAAATTAATACTTCTGGATTTCCTAAAAGAGCTTGTGCAAGTCCCACACGCTGCTTGTAGCCTTTTGAAAGGTTTTTTATTAAGCGTTTTTGCATATCTCCAATTTTTACCAAGTCCATGACCTCATCAATATGTGACTTACGATTAAATGTCACTTTTTTAATCTCATAGATGAAGTTAAGATACTCTCTTACTGTCATATCCATATAAAGTGGCGGATGCTCTGGTAAATATCCTATCCTTTTTTTTACTTCTGCGGGCTCTTTTAAAATATCATATCCTGATACCTTTACTGACCCAGCATTAGATGGAATGTAACCCGTAATAATATTCATTGTTGTAGATTTACCTGCCCCATTAGGCCCTAAAAACCCCAAAATTTCCCCTTTTTGTACTGTGAAATCAATGTTATCAACACCTACATTGTCACCGTACCACTTGGTTAAACCGGAAATTTCAATCATTTTTTTCCCTCCTATATCTCTTGTATATATCTATATCAATTTATAATAGCGTTAATTTACGCTATTATAAATTGACTTTGTTGATTATACCACATAATTTTTAAATATTTGTAAATAAACTATGAATTTTAATCAATTTTGATATGCAATTCTTTCAACTGCTTACCAGATACTTCGTCAGGAGAATTAATCATTAGCTCAGACGCATTTTGTACTTTTGGAAAAGCAATGACATCTCTAATACTGTCACACCCTGCAAGCAGCATAACGAGTCTATCTAAGCCATAAGCAATCCCGCCATGTGGTGGCGTACCATATTTAAATGCCTCCATTAAAAACCCAAAACGCTCCCACGCTTCTTCTTTACTAAATCCAAGCGTCTCAAATATCTTTTGCTGGAGCTCACTGCTATGAACTCTAATACTGCCTCCCCCTATTTCAACACCGTTTAATACGATGTCATATGCTTTTGCGCATACTTTTGCAGGTTCGGTATCTAAAAGGTCAATATCTTCATCTCGCGGCGAGGTAAATGGATGATGTTTTGCCACGTATCTTTTTTCTTCTTCGTCATATTCTAATAATGGGAAGTCGGTTACCCATACGAACTGATATGCCTCTTTATCAATCAAGTTCATTTTCTTACCTATTTCAAGACGCAAATTCCCTAGTGCGTCATACACAATCTGATCTTTGTCTGCTACAAACATTAAGATATCCCCAGGCTCTGCTTTGGTTCTATCTAAAATCGCCTGTATCTCTTTTTCATTAAAGAATTTGGTAATCGGTGATTTGAGTTCATCTTCTGTCACCACTATCCACGCCATACCTTTTGCTCTATAGATTTTCACAAATTCAACCAATGCGTCTAAGTCTCGTCTGCTAAATTTGTCCATGGCATTTTTCGCATTAATAGCTCTTACACTGCCACCTTTGGCTACCGTGTCTGCAAATACTTTAAAGTCACTGTCCTTTACAACATCCGAAAGATTGATAAGTTCAAGATCAAAACGAACGTCTGGCTTATCCGAGCCAAAGCGATCCATTGCCTCTTGGTACGGCAATCTTAAAAATGGTGTTTTAAGAGTAATTCCTTTTGCCTGTTTAAAAACATCTGCCAAAAGCTGTTCGTTCAATGTAAGAATATCTTCCACATCAATAAATGACATCTCTACATCAATTTGTGTGAATTCTGGTTGCCGATCTGCTCTCAAATCTTCATCTCGAAAACATTTTACAATTTGAAAATATCGATCCATGCCTGACAGCATTAAAAGCTGCTTGTAAATCTGCGGCGACTGTGGCAGTGCAAAGAATTTCCCTGGATGTACACGGCTCGGCACTAAGTAATCTCTAGCCCCTTCTGGCGTGCTTTTAGTAAGCATTGGGGTTTCTATTTCTAAAAAGCCATTGCTATCAAAAAAATCTCTTGCTATCTTTGCCACTTGATGACGTAGTATCATATTTTTTTGCATATCAGATCTTCTAAGGTCAAGATATCGATATTTTAACCTTACTTGTTCATTTACATCTGACTCTTCTTCAATATAAAAAGGTGGTGTTTGTGCGCTGCTTAGAATCTTAAGCGCTTTTACTTTTATCTCAATTTCTCCTGTTGTAAGATTAGGATTAATGGTTTCATCATCTCTTTTAACAACTTCACCTTTTACTGCTAAAACGTATTCGCTACGAATAGATTCAGCTTTTTTAAAATCTTCACTACAAAGCGTAGCATCAAATACAATTTGCATAATGCCTGTTCTGTCTCTCAAATCGACAAATATAACGCCTCCTAGATCTCTTCTTTTCTGTGCCCATCCCATCAACGTCACTTCTTGCCCTATATGATCCACCGTAAGTGTCGCACACATATGGCTTCTTTTTAATCCCTGCATTGTCTCACCCATCTCTACTGCCTCCCATTTATTTTTTAGCCTTCCAACCAACTAACTGTCCATCTTTCCACTTTCCACTTTCAAAAACCCTTCAAAAGCTCTGCAAGTCGACTTAGCTCCACGGTTTGCGTTTCTCCATTTTCCATGTTTTTGAGCTCTGCTTTATCTGTATCTATCTCATCTTGCCCTATCACTATGGTATACTGTGCACCTAACTTATTGGCATATTTCATCTGTGCCTTTACACTTTTACCCATATGGTCTTTATCTGCGCTAATGCCTTGCTTTCTAATCATATATACCAGTGATTGTGCTTTCATATCTGCCATCTCTCCGATATGCGCTATAAAAACCTTTATAGGCTTAGGCTGTTGTATATGTATGCCTTGTGCTTCCATCGTAAGTATTAGACGCTCTAACCCTAATCCAAAACCAATTGCAGGTGTATCAGGTCCTCCTAATTGCTTTACTAGTCCATCATATCGACCACCGCCACATACGGTACTTTGTGCTCCAATATCCTTTGAAACAATCTCAAACACCGTTTTAGTATAATAATCTAGTCCCCTTACGATGCCTAAATCAATCTGATACGGAATGTGCATATTATCTAAATACGCTTTAAACATTTCAAAATGCTGCTTACATGATTCGCAAATGAAGTCTATTAATATCGGCGCATTCTTGATACTTTCATGGTGTTTATCAATCTTACAATCTAATATACGCAAAGGATTCTTTTCATATCGCTCAACACACACAGCACATAGCGTATCTACATAAGTCTTTAAGTATTCTTTTAGCTTATCATTATACGCTTGTCTGCATTTAGGACATCCTATACTATTAATATTGAGTGAAAGTCCTTTGATGCCTAAGCGACTTAAAAGTTCCATCGCCATTGACACAATCTCTGCATCTAATGAAGGCTTTTCAGTACCAAGAGCTTCAACACCAAATTGGTGAAATTCTCTTAATCTACCCGCTTGAGGTCTTTCATAACGGTAACACGATGTAATATAATGCATTTTCACAGGTTGTGGCATGGCATATAGACTGTTTTCAATATAACTTCTTACCGTTGGGGCTGTTCCCTCTGGCCTTAATGTAATACTTCTATCCCCTTTATCTTGGAAAGTATACATTTCTTTTTTTACAACATCCGTCGTTTCCCCCATGCCTCTTGCAAACAACTCAGTATGCTCAAAAACAGGGGTTCTTATTTCTTTATACCCATAGTTTTCACATATTTGTGCAATGATTTTTTCGACATACTGCCATTTATAAGCCTGCTCTGGCAATAAATCATGTGTTCCTTTCGGGGCCTTAGTTAACATCTTCTATTCAACTCCTTATTTGTTCTCCTCTTTTGATATATTTAAAATTAAAATTGTTAATTTTGCCAATAAAAAAAGATACATCTCGCCTGTTTATCACAGGGACGAAAAGTATCTGGTTCGCGGTGCCACCCTGATTGAATATACGCTCAGTGCATATTCCTCTCATCTCCGTTAACGCCGGCAACGAAATAGCCTACTTCACATATTTAGCTATCCAACTCCAAAGTGTTCTTTCAACTGCTTGTACATAAAAGCATTTCCAGTCTCGATGCTCTCTCCCTGTATGACAGTCCAGCTTACTTCTCTTCATCTTCGTATTTTCGTAAGTATATACCTAATATTTTAAACTTCTGTTATATATTTTATAGTTTTCACATTAAGATGTCAAGAATAAAAATGATTTTATTCTTGCTTAAAACCTGGTAATACGACTTTAAACAGATTTTCTTTTCCTAGATTAATGAATTTCACCCTTCCTATACCTTTAAATTGCTGTTTTATACGTTTCATACCAAGGCCATATTTTAAAAAGCGATTCTTACGGTCAATGGTAAGTAGCCGCTGATACAGCCACGCATTACGCCTTTTGACACTGGTTTCTTTATGAACGTTATATATCTTATTGTCTGCTACAATCGCACCTGGATTAATAATTTCAATGATATTTGGCTGTATATCAACAACAATTCCCTCCGAAAAATCTAAATAATCTCGATGCACCACTGCATTTGTAATGGCTTCAAACAAAGCTTCTAACGGATACTCTTCATTGTTACACATCCCTGCAATAAAATATTCTACCTCATCTAGCATGCGAAGAATGTTGCCTGTAAATAACTTTACTTTTTCATTGTATATCACTTTTATATAAACCTGTGGTAAAAACAAATATGGAGTATGCCCAAAAAGAAGTAGTCCTCCTATGGTGGGATGATATTCTTCTCCCTCAGTATCTCTCCCTATAATCCCTAGCCCCTCTAAAAGCAAAGTATCATTTTGAAGCACTGCCTGAATTACTGTTTGATCTAACTGCTCTATCGAAACATTGTATAAAATCACATGTTCATAACTAAATAGACCACTTTGCTGGAGCATTGTCGCAATCTCTCCGCGATGTGCAACATCAGTTGTAGAGCCCCTGCGAATATAGAAAGCACCATTTTGTATCATTTGGTGAGGTCTTTGATTGCTTTTATAAATGGTTAATACCGCTACGTTTTTCCCCTCATATTTTAATGTTTGCACACTTATCGATACGGGGGGGTTGGCACGATTATAAAGAATTTGTTGTATCTGCTCTTCACTAAATTTTTCTACATCTATGCCTATTACCTGTTTGCTTTTGTCTTCCACACCATAAACAATATATCCTCGACCCCCACGGGAATTTGCCATCGCAATAACATCTTTAGCTAACTCTTTTTTGTCACTTTCCATTTCTATATGTAAATCTGCTTTAAAATCTAATTTGGGATTTTCCTCTTGGTTTAACAGCGTTTTTAACTTTTGTACGTCCAATTGTCTCCCGCCCTTCTCATACTCTAAATAAAAAAAGTATACCACATATCATTATTATATAATATGTTTGCTTAAAATAAAACCTTATGCATAAATTTTTATAGATTGAAAATAATACATAAATAGTAATAGTAGGTACAAAACTAATGATAGTAGGTGACTGTTACATCATGTTTATTATCTTTTTTAGAACTACTTTTTTATACATACTAGTTATTATCGCTTTGAGGATTATGGGGAAAAGACAAATTGGGGAGCTACAACCTTCTGAATTGGTTGTAACGATTATGATTTCTGAGCTTGCTTCTATTCCCATGCAAGAAACAGGCATCCCTCTCATTCACGGGATTTTACCCATTGTTACACTCATTATTTTAGAGATTGTATTTTCATTTTTAACACTTAAAAGTGAAAAAATGCGACAAGCAATCAGCGGTACACCTAGTATTTTGATCCACAATGGTAAAATTGAAGAAAAAGAAATGGAAAAACTGCGTTTTAACATGGATGACTTAATGGAAGAACTACGTGCTAATAACTGCCCTAATATTGCGGATGTCGAGTTTGCTATTTTAGAAACCTCTGGTCAGCTAAGTGTCATTCCTAAGTCCCAAAAACGCCCCGTTGTAGCAGAAGATTTGAATATTGATACTAAATATGAAGGACTACCGCTTGCACTAATCGCGGATGGCAAAGTAAAAACAAATAATCTTAGCCATATAAATTTATCTACGGAGTGGTTAAAAACAGAGCTTGGGAAATTTGGCATACAAAACGTTAAAGATGTTTTTTTTGCTAGCTTAGATACACAGGGAAATTTATTTTATCAACTTAAAAATAAAGCACAATCCAAAAAATAAAAGAAAGGAATCTCGCAAATGAAAACATTTATCATTGCGATTATTTTACTAACTATTATTGTCATCGGTTCTTTGGCCTATATTTATTTTGTTAATTATGTCACAGATCCTATGTTATCTGAGTTAAAAGACTTAGATAACACTGTACTGGCGGGAGATTGGCCAAAGGCACAAACTCAAGTTGCGCTGCTACAACAGCGTTGGGACAAAAAAGAAGGATGGATGAAAGCATTTATTGGTCATGCTGAACTAGACCAAATTCAAATTACACTATCTAGAATGCGCCAATATATTAACTTTGAAGATACAAAAGATTTCATGAATGAGAGTAGCGTGCTTAAACTTTTACTCCAAAGCATAGTAGAAAAGGAAAAGGTTTCCTTGTCAAACCTATTTTAGCCTTTTACCAAGAAGGGCGTAAAACCCCTAGCTTCAGCGATGGGGATATAAGCCTGCTTTTTCAATTAAGGTTTTAGATAGATTTGCATAAAAAATTTAAAAACACTTGTTCTTGGTAAAAAAAACATTGCAGAAATCGTTACAGGGGGAAAAGAGAGAGAGAGCAAGGGATTAGAAAGGTTTTTACTGTAATTCCCAGATAAAAAAGATTGCAGAAAGGGACGGGGTGGTAATAACTAGAGGGGATTGGTGGGGAACCTTACCGTGTGTGCATTTGCGTTGAGGGGATAACCAATGCGGTTACCCTCGGCAGCATATATGAGCCCCTGCCGTAACCAAACCCTTCGGTTTGCTTGCACCCCTCGGCTTGCTTACACCCCCGCTTCTCTTACACCCCTCTCTCCCTTTTTTATTTATTTTTTTATATTTTTTTATTGCCTTTGTTTGCCATAACTCTGTATGCTCTATTATAAGCGCATTTCAAAACTTAAATTAATGCAAAAATTTTATACTTTCCTAGGCAATAAAAAAAACCCGCGCGTGCATTCTTTCTTTCTCCTGTATGCACCCCTCGGGTTTTTATCAATCTTTATTTTCTTTTCTTCTCTCTTTATTATTTTTCACCAATCTTTATTTTATATGGACAACAGTTACAAAATTTATTCCATACCCTACTCTACCGTCACGCTCTTTGCTAAGTTCCTTGGTTTATCCACATCACAGCCTTTTTCTACCGATACATAGTAGGCAAATAGCTGTAGTGGTACCACTGTAAGTACCGCTGTAAGCAGTGGGTCTGTTTCAGGGATATACATCACAAAGTCTGCCTCTTTTTCAATTTCAACGTGACCTTCTTGTGCGATTGCGAGTACTACTGCGCCACGTGCTTTGACTTCTTTGATGTTACTTAGTATTTTGTCAAAGAGGTGCTTTTGCGTGGCTAGTGCAATGACTAGCGTTCCTTCTTCTATTAGTGCTATAGTACCGTGCTTTAACTCTCCCGCTGCATATGCTTCTGAGTGAATGTAGGAAATTTCTTTTAATTTTAAAGAGCCCTCCATTGCAACATTGTAATCCATCCCTCTTCCTAAGAAGAAAACATCTTTGGCGTTATAATGTTTAGAAGCAAAGTACTGAATATCCTTTTTGCTTTCTAAGATTCTCTGTACTTTGTCAGGTATCTGTTCTAAATTGGATATAATTGTGTCTGCATCTTGCCTCGCAACATACTCTTTCATTACACCCATATGAAGTGCAATAAGATACATCGCCGATAGCTGCGTTGTATACGCTTTCGTAGACGCAACTGCAATTTCAGGACCTGCCCAGGTATACAGTACATTATCGGATTCTCTTGCAATGGAGCTGCCCACTACATTGACAACCGAAAGTATCTTCGCACCTCTCTTTTTCGCTTCTCTTAGTGCCGCTAAAGTATCTGCTGTCTCACCTGATTGACTAATTATAATAACGAGGGTACCCTCTTCAATAATAGGGTCTCGATAACGAAATTCTGATGCTAAATCTACTTCTACAGGGATTTTGGCTAAACGCTCAATGGCCGTTTTTCCAACTAATCCTGCATGCCAAGCCGTACCACACGCCACAATATAGATTTTCTTAATCGCGGATACATCCGCTTTACTTAAATCAATATCACTTAGTACCACTTCTTTGTTTCTTATTCTAGGCAGTATTGTATCTTTTATTGCTTTTGGCTGTTCACTCATTTCTTTCATCATGAAATGTTCATAGCCGCCTTTTTCAGCAGAAGCCACATCCCAGTTTACGGTGAACACTTCTTTTTGTATCTCTTCTCTATCGATATTATAGATTTTCACTTCATGCTTACGCAAAAGGACAACTTCTTTGTCCTCTAATAAGTAAATACTGCGCGTATGTTCTAAGATTGCAGGAATATCGGAAGCAATAAAATTCTCCTGATATCCTAGTCCTACGATAAGAGGACTATCTTTGCGTACAGCTACCATTTCATCTGGATAATCATCACAGATAACCCCTAGCGCATATGAGCCTTCTACACGATTCATTACTTTTATAATGGTCTCTATTAAATCCCCTTTATAGTAATAATCTGTAAGATGAGCAATGACTTCTGTATCTGTGTCTGACACAAACGCATATCCCTTTCCTGATAAAAATTCTCTTAAAGAAAGATAATTCTCAATAATGCCATTATGCACCACCGCTATACAGCCTGACGTGCTGGTATGCGGATGAGAATTCAAATCCGAAGGTGCGCCGTGCGTTGCCCATCTTGTATGCCCAATTCCCATTGTACCTGGCATATTTAATCCACCAGCTAACCTTTCATCTAATACCGAAAGTCTTCCTTTTGCTTTAACTACATTTACTTTTGCATCGTGGTATACCGCGATACCAGCAGAGTCATATCCTCTATATTCAAGTTTCTTAAGTCCTTCCAAAAGAATAGGTGCCACTTGCCTTTCACCTATATATCCAACAATTCCACACATTTTAAAACCCCCTGTTTTTTTAA
>SKGK01000043.1 GCA_007117465.1 Clostridia bacterium
AAGAAAAGAATATAACAAATATGTCAGGGGTAAATAAGACAACGATCATTGCTTATTTGTTGTACCTTCAGAAAAAAGGGAGGGCTACTTCCACAATTTCGAGAAATCTTGCATCTATTCGTTCTTTTTACCAGTATTTATATAAAATAAATATTATTGATCAAGATCCTACACAGAACCTTGAATCTCCTAAAGTAGAAAAAAAGCTTCCCCAAATTCTTTCAACCCAAGAAGTAGAATTGTTGTTAGAGCAGCCTAAATGTGTAGATTTAAAAGGTTATAGAGATAAAGCCATGTTAGAATTATTGTATGCAACTGGCATTCGCGTTTCTGAGCTAATTTCTCTTAATATTGATGATTTAAATGTAGAGATGAGTTTTATTAAATGCTACAAAGGAAGCAAAGAACGTGTTATTCCTTTAGGTGCAATGGCTGTTCAATCATTAAAAGAGTACATAACCAAATCAAGACAAATGATGATACAAGTACCGAGTGAAAAATCGTTATTTGTAAATTGTAATGGCAGAAGACTTACAAGACAAGGTTTTTGGAAAATTGTTAAGTTGTATAAAGTGCAAGCTAAAATTAGTACGGATATTACCCCGCATACATTAAGACATTCATTTGCCGCACATTTATTGGAGAATGGTGCAGACTTAAAATCGATACAAGAAATGCTAGGCCATTCTGATATATCCTCTACACAGATTTATGCACAATTAACGAAAAATAAAATAAAAGAAATATACAAAAAGACACATCCAAGAGCCTAAGAGGTTTTTGGATGTGTCTTTTTGTATATAATACCGTAGGCATAACCACGATAGTTTTTGCATAAAATAGCAATAATGAAACATTCGGGAGGTTTTGCTATGAAAAAAAAATGTGTATATGTTTTGCTTATATGTATACTTACTCTAAGTATAGGTGTATACGTTTCTTTAGACGTATATGCAGACCCTGCGTTTGAGATAAATGCAAAATCGG
Organism: Clostridia bacterium; assembly: GCA_007117465.1. Classification (GTDB taxonomy): domain Bacteria; phylum Bacillota; class Clostridia; order SK-Y3; family SK-Y3; genus SKGK01. The sequence continues at coordinate 988 of SKGK01000043.1, forward strand.
CAGTACTAATGGAAGCCTCCACAGGGCAAGTACTATATGAAAAGAATGGACATGAGAAGCTTCCACCTGCAAGTGTAACAAAGGTCATGACGATGCTACTTATCATGGAAGCATTAGAGTATAATAAAATAGCATTAGATGATATCGTAACGTGTAGTGAATATGCATCAAGTATGGGTGGTTCACAAATTTATCTTGCTGCAGGTGAAAAGATGTCGGTGGAAGACTTGTTAAAGGCAATTGCAGTGGCCTCAGGTAATGATGCTTCGGTTGCGATGGCAGAACATATTTATGGCAGTGAAGAAGCCTTTGTTAAGGCGATGAATGATAAGGCAAAAGCATTAGGCATGAACAATACGCATTTTGTAAACTGCAATGGATTAGATGCGGAAGAACATTATACTACCGCATATGATATTGCACTAATGTCAAGGGAACTTTTGAAATATACTAAAATTCACGACTACCTGACCATATGGATGGATACACTCCGTGATGGTCAATTTGGTTTGGCAAATACCAATAAGATGATTCGTTTTTATGAAGGAGCAACAGGCATTAAAACAGGTTCTACGAGCAAAGCCCTTTATTGTCTGTCTGCATCAGCAAAACGCAATGATATGCAGCTTATCGCCACAATTATGGCAGCGCCTACCAGTCAAGATCGTTTCAGCTATGCCTCTAAGCTTTTAGACAATGGTTTTGCAAATTATACAGTCTTAGCAGGTATTAAAGAAGGAGCTACGCTAGGCGAAATTGAAGTGTTAAAAGGTATGATGTCTAGTGCTAGGTTACAAGCGGAGAGTGAATTTGAGATGTTAGTAGAAAAAGGTAAAGAAAAAGAAGTAAAAAAGATTGTATCTATTTCAGAAAATATCTTAGCACCTGTAGAACAAGGACAAAAAGCAGGAGAAATAAAGTTTGAGTTAGGGGGTAAAGAACTAGGACGTGTTAATATTATCACAAGCCAATCGGTAAAAAAAATAACGGTAGGCAAGGTGTTTTCTAAGATGGTTCAAAGATGGCTTAATGCCAGATGAAAAGCAATAAAAAGCGACTTTATCAGACACATAAAAGTTTAGAAAGTCGCTTTTTCTTTGCTTTTTTTTAATAAAAATGTGGACATACAGATAAATAATGACTATAATAGGAGTGTGGTGTAAAAATTATCACGTGCATAAAGATTAAATAGGATGTGATTTTTTGTTTAGAGGAGCAAGTGCAGAACAAATATTACTGAGTATTCCTGCGGTACTCATTGCCATAACGTTTCATGAGTATGCGCATGGATACGTAGCATATAAATTAGGAGACCCTACGGCTAAGAATAATGGTAGGTTAACATTAAACCCTATTAAGCATCTTGACCCTTTTGGTGCAATTATGCTGCTAATTGTAGGTTTCGGGTGGGCAAAGCCTGTACCAGTTAATCCTGCATATTTCAAAAAACCTAAAAACGGCATGGCTTTAGTAAGTTTAGCAGGACCGATGTCTAATATTCTATTAGCTTTTATAACATTAGTAATTGCAAAAATATTTAACATTCAAATATTTTCAATGTTATATGGGTTTAGAAGTTCGTATATAGAAATAATTATGTTTAATATTGTAATTCTCAACATTGGTCTAGCTATTTTTAATATGATTCCTATCCCACCTTTGGATGGTTCAAAAATTTTTAGTTCATTTTTGCCACAACGCATATATTTTGGTATAATGAGATATGAACGCTACGCACATATTATTTTGTTATTGTTGATTGTAACGGGCATTTTAACGCCTTTTTTGGGGCGAATGCTAACAGGGGTATTATTGACGCTTAATAGATTAGTTTATCTGTTGCCCTTTTAGAAGCATGTTAAAAATTAAATCACAGGTAATCCATAGACGATCCCCTTCGTGAATAAAAAGGGTATGAGCGAAGCGAATTTTTTTAATGAAGAGAGGAGAAACACCATGAAAAAAAGAATATTAAGCGGCATGAGACCAACAGGGTCTTTACACTTAGGAAATTATTTTGGCGCATTAGAAAACTGGGTAAAATTACAAGATAGCTATGAATGTTACTATAGTATTGTAGATTGGCATGCACTTACAACAGGATATGAAGATGTCTCTACTTTGCGTGATAATATATATGAAGTCGCGATTGATTGGATAAGCGCGGGATTAGATCCTGAGAAAAGTGTAATGTTTGTACAATCAGATGTAAAGGAACATGCAGAGCTACATTTAGCTTTTTCTATGATTACACCTTTATCATGGTTATATCGCTGTCCCACGTATAAAGACCAGTTAAAAGAGTTAAAAGAAAAAAATATTGCAACTTATGGATTTTTAGGTTATCCTTGTCTGCAAGCGGCAGATATATTGCTTTATAAAGCACAGGCAGTGCCTGTCGGCGAAGATCAGTTGCCACACTTAGAGCTGACACGTGAGATAGGCAGAAGGTTCAATCACTTATATGGGGACACGTTCCCAGAACCACAGCCGCTCTTAACTAAGGCCAAAGTACTTCCTGGGTTAGATGGGCGAAAAATGAGCAAAAGTTATAACAATACCATTGCTTTATCAGACAGCCCAAAAGAGATTGAGCAAAAAGTAAGACAAATGACAACAGATCCTCAGCGGATAAGAAAAGATGATCCGGGACATCCAGAAGTTTGTTCTGTTTTTTCTTTTCATAAAGTGTTTAATTCAGATGTATTAAGTGATGTAGAATATCAATGTAGTAGCGGTTCAATTGGCTGTGTACAATGCAAAAAGAGTTTAATGCAAAAAGTAGTGGCGTATATGGAACCGATTTATACCCGACGCATGCAGCTTGAAAATAATAAAGAATATATTCGAGAAGTGCTGCATGAAGGTGCAAAAAAAGCGCGTGCAGTAGCAAGTCAATCGATGGAGGATGTGAAGCAAAAGTTAGGCATGTGTTATGAATAAGTTATCTTTTAAATTACCGGCATTTGAAGGTCCGCTTGATTTATTGATGCATTTGATACAAAAAAATAAAATTAACATCTATGATATTCCCATTGCTAAAATTACGCAGCAATACTTGCTGTATTTGGAAAATATGCAGGAGATGGATCTAGAAGTATCTAGCGAATTTTTAATGATGGCAGCAAGTTTATTATACATTAAGTCTAAAATGCTCCTGCCGAAACATCAAGACGAAGAAGATGAGGAAGAAGATCCGAGACAAGAATTGGTTAATAAACTTTTAGAATACAAAAAGTATAAACAAATGTCTAAGGTTTTATTACAAAGGCATGATCATTACCAGCATGTGTTTTTTAAAGAACCACAGACGCTTGATTTTCCAGACGATCCACCGCAAATAATTGCTCTCTCGGTAGAAGATCTGATAAAAGCATTTAATAGCGTACTAATTCGTAGGAGTAGGCTAGCTCCTCCACATAAGGCATCTTTTGATGAAATCGTACGTTATAAACGAGTGTCGGTGGAGCAAAAAAGGGTGGAAATCATGCTTTTGTTAAAAAGGAAAAGAGAGATTACGCTTATGGAAGTTTTTGTTGATACATATGACAGACCAGAAATTGTTGCAAAATTTTTAGCTGTATTAGACCTTATAAAAGCAGATGTGATTTATGCTTTTCAAAGTGAAAGTGATGGAGAAATTTATATTGTAAGGAGTAGTGAAAGATAGGAAGCGTCTAAGGTTTAGAAAAAAGACACAAGAATAAGGTAATGGTGGTAACGATGCGAATTAAAGAAATTGAGGCAAGTATAGAAGGGATTTTGTTTGCTGCAGGTGAAGCCGTTTCACTTAATGCGCTTTGTGAAGCGTTGGAAATTGATAAGATTACGCTAAAGAGTATTATGAAAAGACTCATGGATTATTATCAATTTGAAAGGCGTGGCATTCAGATTATTGAGATTGAAGATGCTTATCAGCTGTGTACGCGCCCAGAATATTACAAATACATTAAAAAATTAACAAGGCCAAAGCCATCACAATATTTATCTGGTGCAGCCTTAGAGACGCTGGCAATTATAGCGTATAACCAGCCAGTCACGCGTAGCAATATTGAACAAATTCGAGGTGTAAATAGTGACGGGTCACTCAATAAGCTTATTGAAAGAGGATTAGTAGAAGAAAAAGGAAGGCTAGATGCTCCAGGTAAGCCAATTTTATTTGGTACGACTCAAAGTTTTTTAAGGTGTTTTGGCTTTAAATCTATCGAAGATTTGCCTGATATTGACAATAATCAGCATAACGATCAGTTGAAAATTCAAGAAAAAGTATAAGAATGATAGTATGGTTTGCATATATATGGAAATGATATGTAGGTAAGAAGGCAAACCAGATGAGGTGCTGTAAATGATTTATTTGCTTGCGTTGCCGATATTATTCATAATATCAATGATAAAAATGAACATACATATCGTTTATCAACACGAAGGAGAGATAGATAGATTTTATTTTTCTATATATACACAAATACTAAAATTTAATCTACCCTTTATTCGGATTGATAGTGACAAGAAAGAAAAAGGGTTATCTTTATGGTTTGAAAAAGCATTTAGAAAAAAGAAAACTAAAAAAAGAAGGCAAAAAAAGCGGGATACAAAAAAAACACAAGTTAGTTTCACGCAAATACAGCGATATATTGACAAAATAAAATTTATGTCTGATACCTACAAACACATATTTCATGGATTAAAACGTTATATTCAAGATAAAATTATTTGTCCTTCTTTTGTTTTGAAGGTTCATTTTGGTCTAGGAGATGCAGCTTTAACAGGTATAGCTACGGGAGTTATCTGGGCTTTTATATATAATGGATTTTCGATTCTTAGTCGCATTGTAGTGGTAAAAGAAAGAGAGATTAATGTTTGGCCCGATTTTAATGAAAAAAGATCTGATATATGCTTTGACAGTATATTTGCGATGCGAATCGCACATATTATTATTGTATTTGTACTTAGTACATTTTTGCTTTTAAAAGTATTGTGTGGTAAAATATTTGTATTGAATACAAGTAAAAAAATATCAAGTATGATATAATAAGGCAGCATCAAAAAAATAACTGGTCAATCGGGGCGAGATAATTTTTCATTATGCAAGGCGGAGGATTGACGACAACAAAGGATAGCGGAAAAGTAGCTGTCACAATTGGCTTGGTGTTTTCTTGATGATGTCTAAATGAAAGGTGGTGTATTTTTAATGTCTGAACATCCAATACAAGGACTCATGTCTACAGCTATGGAAAGTATCAAAGAGATGGTAGATGTAAATACCATCGTAGGTGATGCTGTAGAAGCGCCTGATGGTACGGTGATTATTCCTATTTCAAAAGTATCATTTGGTTTTGCGGCAGGTGGCTCTGATTTTGGAGCAGCCGTTAGAGGCGAAGAGAAAAAAGAAGAAATCAAAAGCCCTTTCGGTGGGGGAAGTGGTGCAGGTGTAACCATTCAACCCGTTGCTTTTATGGTAGTAGGTCAAGGTCAAATTAAGTTATTGCCTGTTAACACCAATTCTTCTGTAGATAGAATGTTAGAGCTTGTTCCGGAACTTATTGAAAAGTTCAATGAAGCTATCCGTAAAAAGGTTAATGTAAAGAAAAAAGTTGGAAAAGTGGATGGGGAGAAAGTTGAAACCCTTGAAGTTGAAAATGAATAATCGTTTTTAGCATAAATTATAATCCTACTCATATAAATAGATATTATAACTAATGGGTAGGTGATTTTTTTGTATAAAAAAGCAGTATTGTTTTTGATAATGGGACTAATTTTTTTTTCCGCTATGCCTTCATATGCTTTGCATGAATCCAATATTTCAGCTACATCTGCTATCGTGATGGATACCATTACAGGACGAGTGTTGTTTGAGAAGAATGCACATCAAAAGAGGACTATGGCAAGTACAACCAAAATCATGACAGGTATTTTGGCACTTGAAAAAGGAGAATTGACAGACATTGTAACCACCAGTCGAAATGCTGCATATGTAGAAGGCTCTTCAATATGGTTAGAAGAAGGGGAGAAACAAACGTTAGAAGACTTAATCTATGCGGTATTATTAAGTTCGGGAAATGATGCTGCTATAGTTATTGCTGAGCATATTGGTGGCTCTGTTGAAGGGTTTGCCGATATCATGACACAAAAAGCAAGAGAAATTGGTGCAATTAATACAAGTTTTAAAAACCCTCACGGCTTAGATGAAGAAGGACATTATACCACTGCATATGATCTAGCACTCATCACAAGATATGCGCTACAGCATGAGAAGTTTGCTAAAATTGTAAAGACGAAGAAAAAAAAGATTCCGTGGGAATCAAGCGAGTGGGATAGGCTTCTTAAAAATCATAATAAATTATTACATTTGTATGAAGGGTGTGATGGTGTTAAGACTGGTTTTACCAAAAAGAGTGGCAGGTGTTTGGTATCTTCTGCAACGCGAGATGGTTGGCAAATTGTTGCAGTTACCTTAAATGCACCAAATGATTGGGAAGACCATAAAAAAATGTTTGATGATTCATTTAAACGTTATACCGTTACCAAAGTGGTAGAGAATAATAAGTATGTGAAGACTTTGCCTGTGGCAGAGGGAAAACAAAATCGAATAGCGCTTTATACTTGTGGAGAGTTTTATATGCCGTTACAAGAAAATGAATTAACGAATGTCCATATAACACATGAAATGCCTAGCAGCGTAGAGGCTCCTATTAGGCAAGGTCAGCAGATAGGTAGCGTCAACGTATTACTAGATGATACGATATATACCGAAATTCCACTTATTACAAATCAATTCATTGAAAGAAAAGATTTAAAATTAGCATATGCAAAGATTATGAGAAACTGGCTCATGCTATTTCGAAACAGATATTTTTTTAGGATATGGGATTAAAAGACAACTTTCGAGTTGTTTTTTTATTGCCTAGGAGCGTGCCCAGCAAAGCTGTAATTTGCTAACTGGTGAAAGTCCAGTCCAGATAATTGTCAAGAAGTCTGGTAGCTATAAAACCAATGTCAGCAGAAATGGTGGCGTTGAAGCGTTTTGAAAATGCGCCTAAGTGGTGCTAACCAAACTTCAGACCGTAACATAAAGTGAATTCTGCAGCACTGTTAGAAAAGCCTCTTATGAGGTAGAAGAGGAGGAGACGAGCCGATTTCTAGGCGGTGAAGTCCATGGAATGTGTGAAGAACTTGGAAATGCAGCACAGAAGAACCTTCCGGTGTATGGGAAGCGGTATGAAGGGAAAGTAAATTATGGAACTGGGGAGATCCTCCTTTTCACACATAATAGTGTAACAGGTATACATATAAGATGTCAGTGATACTGGTGACGAAGTTGTATATTGAAAAGAGGGAGTCGGAGGGGAGCATATTACCGAAGATAGATAGGACAACAAAACCTATCTTAGGGAAGGGTCCCTACTTTTGTTCAAGTTTTAGAAGGAGGTAAGAGTGAGTGAATGTCCAAAAGACTAACAACACCAAAGATAAAGTTCGACAACTCCAGATAAAGCTATACCTATCAGCCAAGAAGAGTAGCAGCAGACGATATCATGCGTTGTATGATAAGACTTACAGAGAAGATGTACTTAAAAGGGCATGGAGAGTGGTCAAAAGTAACAAAGGATGTGCAGGAATAGATAAAGAAACAATTGAAGAAATTGAAGAAATAGGAGTAGATACGGTATTAAATGGAATTGCAGAAGAGCTTAAAACAGGCACATACAGACCACAACCAGTGCAGAGAGTAGAAATACCCAAAGATAATGGTAAAACAAGACCACTTGGTATACCCATTGTAAGAGACAGGATAGTACAAGCAGCAGTTAAACTTATGATAGAACCAGTGTTCGAAGCAGATTTTAAAGACTGCTCATATGGATTTAGACCTAAACGAAATGCACATCAAGCACTTGAAACTATCAGAAAGGCCTGTAATAACAAAGGTATATGGGTACTAGATGCAGATATCACTGGGTATTTTGATAATATCAATCATGACAAATTGATGATGCTGATAGAGAAAAGAATCAGCGATAGAAGAATCCTAAAACTAATAAGAAACTGGCTTAAAGCAGGGATTATGGAAAATGGTAAATACCTAAACAGTGAACTTGGAAGTCCGCAAGGAGGAGTAATATTATCTGGAGGAAATTTTTGCAAGTGTTGGTACTGCTCTCTTTTATCGTTGGTAACATGGGTACATAGATATAAAAAGTATTTACTTAGTTTGATACAAAGCCAGTTTGCCATAAATCATTTGTAATTCATTCCTACAAAGTTATAGCATATATCATGGGGAAATTAGAACTACATTGAGCAAAGAAAAGACTAAAATCATCTCCCTATGGAATGGAGAAAATGGGTTCGACTTTTTAGGATACCACAATAGAATGATAAAACATAAAACTGTAAGAGGTCGGGAATATTACCAGCTTATTCAATGGCTAAGTAACAAGTCAAAGAAGAAAATAAAACAAAAAGTACGAAATTATCTAGCAAGAAATACACTATACAATGAACTTGAGGACATGATAAAAGGATTGAACAGAAAGATAATAGGCTGGAGAAATTATTATGGTTTGTCAAGATGGGATAAATTAGTACAAATTGATAGATACATCTTATATCGACTTATCATATGGTATAATCAGAAAAGACAGGAAAGAAAGAAGCAAGAATATTATAAGCTATGTGTGATATTTAGACAAATGGGATTGGCGAAACTAGCTGTATAACTTCGTAATGCTGGAGGAAGAAGAACATCGGAAAGCCGTATGAGGGAGAACCTCACGTACGGATTGATGAGGAGAGGCTGGAAGAGATTCCATCAAATCCAGCCTTTTACTCTACAAGCATAAAATTTTTCTGTTAATTTAAGTTCTAAAACGAACATATAATGCAGTACACAGCGTTATGGAAAATAAAGGCAATAAAAAACGAAGGGGTGCAGGGGAAGAATTCTCCGCTGGTTTAAGGGGGGTGCTCAGCCTGCGATAGCAGTCGTCGAAGGGGGACTAAGTCCCCATAGCGAAGCGCGAATGCGCCTTTTTTATTGCGCAAGAAAGTATAAAAATTTTTCGTTAATTTAGGTTTTGAAATGCTCCTTTTTATTTGTACTTGACGGAAAGGGTATATTATATTAATATTTGTGGTAGGGTTTTATGCCAAAACCCAAAAGGTATAAGTCAAAAAAATGCGAGCAAAATAAGCAAAGAAAAAAGCGAGGAGATAAAAATGGAACAGCAAATGAGACTACAAAAATTCATGGCACTTTGTGGTGTTGCGTCAAGAAGAAAATGTGAAGAAATGATACTGTCAGGAAAAATACAGATAAATGACCGAATAGTTGATACACTAGGCGTTAAAATTAATCCATCTAAAGATCAGGTAAAAGTGAATGGTAAAACAATTAAGATAGAACAAACAAAAGCTTACATTATGATTAATAAACCGAGGGGGTATGTTTCAACGCTATCTGACCAATTTAATAGAAAAACTGTTATCGAATTAATAGAAGGTTCTATAACACAACGTTTATATCCAGTAGGTAGATTAGACTATGATACCGAAGGATTACTTTTGATGACCAATGATGGTGATTTCACATATGCCATTACCCACCCTAAGCACCATATAGATAAAACCTATATTGCTACTGTTAAGGGTATTCCTACGCTAGCAACCATAAAGAAACTAAGACAAGGCGTTGAAATCGAGAACTACTCAACTTCACCTGCAAAGGTACAGGTAATAAAGATTATGAATGCAAGTAGTCAGCTCAAAATTACTATCTATGAAGGCAAAAATCGTCAAGTGCGCAAAATGTGTGCTGCTATGGGGCATCCTGTTATTGCATTAAAGCGAATTGCCATTGGTGATGTGCAATTAGGCAATCTGCCATTAGGAAAGTGGAGACATCTTAATCAGCAAGAGATAACTAAATTGGTGGAGGGTAAGGAGGGGTAGCAGATGCTAACCATTACACAAGTTGAATCATTAGAAGAAAAAGAAAAGGTTCATGAATTTATAAAACAATATGGCAAGGCGTCACAATTAAACGATAACAAGTGTATTTTAATGGCGGCAAAAGAACGGGAACAGTTGATTGGTATAGGGGGATTTACTCTTTTGTCAAAATATGCAATGCTTAAAGGGATTATTGTTAAACCTGGGTATGAAAAGGAGCAGCTTGACATATCAATCGGAAAAGCCATGCTCAATTTTATTGAACGTAGGAATATAAAAAAAGTATACGCACAAAACGATAAAAACAATATTTATTTTAGAAGATTCTTACAAGCACTTACGTTCATTTTACTAGAAAAAGGGCATGAAGATATCACATTAAAAGAGAATCATGAGATTTATTTTTTAGACTTAACATATTATTTTAAAAAGTCTTGTTGCAAACACAGATAAGGTGTTCCATTTGAGATACTTATCTGATATAATCTGTACGATAATAAAATTTTAAGGAGTGACTTAACAATGGAACTATGGTTTACTGAAAAACAAACGCCCAATGTAGGGATTACATGTAAGGTAAATAAAACGTATCACACTGAGAAAACGGAGTATCAAGAAATGGCGCTGATAGATACCGAACAATTTGGGAGAATGTTAGTATTAGATGGTACGGTACAAACAACCGTTAAAGATGAGTTTGTATACCACGAAATGATTACACATGTGCCATTATTTACACATCCTAACCCTAAAAAAGTATTAGTTGTTGGTGGTGGTGACGGTGGTGCAATTAGAGAAGTCTTAAAGCATCCAAGTGTTGAAAAAGTAGTATTAGTTGAAATTGACGGTTCAGTAGTAGAAGTGAGTAAAAAATATCTTCCTGAAATCAGTTGTGCATTAGAAGATGAAAGAGCGGAAGTAGTCATTGCTGATGGCATACAATATGTACGTGACCATGCAGGGGAGTTTGATGTTATTACGGTAGACTCTACAGATCCTGTAGGTCCTGCAGTAGGTCTCTTTGCATTAGACTTTTATAAAAGTATTTATGATGCTTTAAAAGAAGATGGTATCTTTGTAGCACAAACAGAGTCACCTTTTTTTAATGATGACTTAATTAAACGAGTGTATAAAGATATAGCATCTGTTTTTCCAATTGCAAGACTTTATTTATGTGCAATTCCTACATATCCAAGTGGATTGTGGAGCTTTACAATGGGTTCTAAAAAACATGACCCACTTGAAACAAATATCGCGGATATTCCTGAGCTAAATACTAAATATTATTCAGGACGTATACATCACTCAATATTTGCGCTTCCTAGATTTGTGGAGGATTTATTAAAATAACAGAAAAAAACAGGAGATGAAAGAGATGTTTTATAATAACACAATGCCTACAAGATTTATGGGAAGTTTAGATGATTATCATGGAGCAGATGTAGTGCTCGTTGGTGCACCAATGGATTTTACCTGTAGTTTTAGACCTGGCACAAGATTTGGACCACAGAAAATTAGAGAAGTCTCTACAGGTATTGAAGAATATAGTGTATATATGCATCAAAGCTTAGAATATAGCAGGTATTTTGATGCGGGCGATTTAGAACTACCATTTGGTAATGTAGAGAAAAGTCTTGACATAATTGGCAAGGCATGTGAACAGATTTATGCCGATAACAAGTTTCCGCTTTTTATAGGGGGAGAACATTTAGTGAGCTTGCCGCTTATTGAACAGGCATATAAAAAATATGGTGACGACATGGTGTTGTTGCATTTTGATGCACATGCAGATCTTAGAGAAGATTATATGGGTGAGGGCCATTCTCATGCGTCTGTTATTCGAAAAGTGTGTTCGTTTATGAAAGGAACCAATATTTATCAGTTCGGTATTCGTTCTGGCGCAAAAGAGGAAATGCAATTTGCAAAGAATAATACCAATATGTATTTATTTGAAGTTGTAAAGCCTTTTATGGAACAGATTGAAAAGATTGAAAATCGACCCATCTACGTTACAATGGACATAGATGTAGTAGACCCAGCTTTTGCAAATGGCACTGGAACCCCTGAGCCAGGTGGGTGTAGTTCTAGAGAAATATTAAAAGTAGCAAGCCACATGAAAAGATTAAATCTTATAGGGTTTGACTTAGTAGAAGTATCACCTCACTATGACAACTCAGATAGAACGGCATTGTTGGCAGCTAAAATTATTAGAGAAATTATTTTAAGTATTAAAATTTAA
>SKGK01000129.1 GCA_007117465.1 Clostridia bacterium
GTATCCGTCCATCACAGGCATCTGACAATCCATGAAAATCACATCATACGATTTATATACGCATGCATTTACTGCTTCTTCCCCGTTTACTGCGACATCACAACTTAAACCTTTAGTCTGAAGAAGTTTTATGAAAAATTTACAATTCACTTCATTGTCTTCCACCAACAAAATTTTTAATCTTTTGTTTATACGCACTTCATCTGCAATGTGCTTTGTTATTATCTCTTTTTTACTTTCTTCATCAGATTCCCCCGCTCGAAAAACCATCGCAACACAATCTAATAAATCGTTTCGCTTGTATGGCTTTGCTAAATAGGCGGTAAAACCTTTCTCTTTTGCTTTTTTCGCTTCCCCCTTAATAGCAACAGAGGTAATTAGTATTAGTGGAAGTTTATTTGTTGAAGGAATTGCTTTTAGTGCAGCAGCTAAGTCATACCCATTCATATTCGGCATATTATAGTCTACCAAAACCGCACTATACATATCCTTTTCCCCTACAAGCATTTCTATTGCTTCCGTAGCACTTTCTGCTTTAAATACTAAACAACCAACTTCCTGTAGATAAATCTTAGCGATATATCTATTTGTTTCATTGTTATCAACAATGAGTATCCTTTTCCCTTTTAAGGTAGTATAGTCAATACTAGATTGCACCTCTGCTGATTCTGATTCTTTAAATGGTAAAGTAAAACAAAACTCTGAACCTTCACCCAAAACACTTTTAACCTCTATTTGTCCCTGCATCCTCTCTACAATCGCTTTTGATATGGTAAGTCCAAGTCCTGTTCCGCCATGTTTTCTAGTGGATGATGCATCTGCCTGACTAAATGGTTTAAATAGCTTTTTTATGGTTTCCTTACTCATGCCAATGCCTGTATCTTTTATAGAAAAAGATATGTACTGTCTATTATCCTTTTGATGCTTGTTTTCAACGGATATAAATACTTCGCCCTCATCCGTAAACTTAATGGCATTTCCAATCAGATTAATCAAAACCTGTTTCAATCTTGTAGGATCGCCACACACAAACTGTGGCACCTCAGATCTTACCAAAATATTGATATCTATTCCTTTTTCACTCGCTTTTAGAGCTAACGGCATGACGGCGGTCTCCACCGCCGCCCTTAAATTAAATGTGATATTTTCAAGCTCTACTTTTCCCGCTTCAATCTTTGATACATCTAATATATCATTGATTACATTTAATAATGTGTCTGTTGAACCCTTAATCATTTCAATACAATCTGATTGTTCCTCATCAAGCTGCGTAGTCTCTAAAATCTGTAAAAATCCAAGTATCCCATTCATCGGCGTTCTAATTTCATGAGACATGTTCGCAAGAAACTGGCTTTTTGCAATATTTGCGGCTTCTGCTTTTTCTTTAGCCAGAACAATCTCTTGTTCAGCTTTCTTGCTATCTGTTATGTCTCTTAGTTGTTCTACTACTCTAACAATATTACCGTCTCTATCAAGTATGGGATTGCTTCGGCAATCTAAATAAATTCCCATTTCCGGGACATATTTTTCAATAATCGCTGGCTCTTTATTTTCCAATGCAATTCTTGTTGCACACTCTTCACATTCTTGTTCGCGCCCCATAAGCTCATAACACTTTTTATCCTTAACATCCGCATGAATCATATTGAGCATCTCATAACCTGCTTTGTTATAGCGTTCAATCGTATGATCGGGGTATTGAATGGCCAAAACGTCAGGAATATTATTAATAATACCCTCAAGAAGATTGTTCTGAGCTGTTATTCTTTTTTCATTTTCCATTAATGCATGTTCAGCTTTTTTTATTTTTGAAATATCAATATGCACTCCTACAGCTCTGTTATGAATGCCCTCTTTTTCTGCAATATAACTCTTTCCTTTGCCTAAAATCCACTTCCAGCTACCGTCCTTGCATCTTAATCGAAATTCTTCCTCATAGGATTGTGCATTTTTTATATACTCTTTAATCCGTGGAAGGAGTATTTTTTTATCTTCGGGATGTAATAGCTTAAGCCATGTATCAAATGTCATAGATAGCTCTCCCGGCTCATAACCTAACATAGTGTAATAAACAGGGCTAAAATAGGTTTCACCAGTATCCAAGTTCCAGTCCCAAAAACCATGCTCCCCGGCATCTATAGCTAACTCTAAACGTTTTTGGGCCTCTTGCCTGTATCTCTCCGCTCGCATATTAATAAGGGCTAAACCTAACTGATTAGCATATATCTCAACAATACTATTCTTTTCAAAAGCCTTTCCCTTTGGCATAATCATTGTAAAATCGCCAAGCATGATATTATTCTTCATAATTTTAACTAGAACTGTCTCTCCAAGACCAAAACTCTTTGTCAATAGAGCACATACAGGCTTTGGAATGACGTCCCCCGCTAAATCATGTAAAGTGGGAAATCGGGTCACCATTTTTTCTTTTATTTTATCAGCTCTTACGGGATCATGTTTCCATTTCTTCCCGTCTAGTTTAATTCCTGTGATTCTAATGGCTTTATCTATAATTCCTCTGTCTCCTGTTATCGCCATGGTAGTATATTTTTTCCCGCCTTCGTCATATAGGTTAAAAAAAACAAATTTGGCATCTGATATCTCTAGTAAATTATCCGTTATTTTCTGATAATCATTTTCTTTCCCCATCCACTGCAAAAAGTTTTCAGACATTACAGACAGTTTATAAAAAGCCTTTATCTGGTTTTGCTCATTTGTAATATCTGTAAAATATGTAACAAATACGCCTTCTTCCGGAGAATAGGCATTCACTCGAAACCATTTGCTTAAAGGCTCTAAATACTGTTCAAACTCTTTTTTTCCACCATTTAAAGCTATTTCTCCGTAACAGGTAATCCAGTCAAATTCACTTTTCTTGATTTCAGGCAGTACTTCAGTAATTGTTTTCCCAACAATGTCTGTTCCCTTCATTCCCATTAAGTCCTCAAATGCCATATTCACCTCGACAAACTCATAATCACAAGGCATCCCCGTTTTATCACATATAATTTTATGATAAGCATATCCCACTGGAGATTGTTCCATAAGCTTCTTATAAAAATTATCGTTCATTTGGCATCCCCCACCTTTTTTTATACCCAAAATCTGTTCGGCAAAATAGCAAAATATAGTGAATTTTCTTTTTCATAACATTGACACCGGTACCTGACCCTTTTAAAGGACTTTCATAGGGTCAGGTAAATCACGATAGGTGTCTTTAAACTGCCTTAGAATAATAATGCTTCTAAGGTTTTACTCATTGCTATAAATCAATGCAATTTTTTGCTCTTCAAAACTTGCATCTTTTGAATAAATCTCACAGTACATCCCGCTCACCTCTTCATCAGAGAGAATAAGCGTAACTAGATTACTATCTAAATTCAATATATAGTCCGTTACATCAACATAATAGACAATAAACTCGTAAACGGGTTCTGGAAATGTAAAATCTGCAACATGGGTTAACTCATCATTTTCATTAACAACAACGGCTACTTGATCTGCATTGTATCTAGCGTTATTCCATGTAATGGTTGATTCCGTCCAATCATTATATTCTGTCGTACCATGGATATTAATCGTTGCTAAACCA
>SKGK01000090.1 GCA_007117465.1 Clostridia bacterium
TAGAGGCCTTGGACCAATTAAACTCATATCTCCTCTTAAAACATTTATGAGTTGTGGAATTTCGTCTAATGAGGTTTTGCGGACAAATTTTCCAACAGCTGTGAGTCGCTCTGAATCCGACAATAAGTTCCCCTGAACATTCTTTTTATCGTTCATGGTTTTGAACTTGATTATCCAAAAATAACGCTCGTTTTTACCGGGACGCTTTTGAAAGAAGAAAGGTTTTCCTTGATTACTTAAAGTCAATAAGATGGTAAATAGAAAAAAAAGTGGAAATAAGAGAACAAATGCAAAAGCACTGAAAATTATATCGAAAATTCTTTTAAAAAGAAAAACCATCTATGCCAATTACAATATTAAACTGAAAAGGGATGTTTACTTAACGGCAATTTTGCTAATGGGTGATAGTCCCCTTTCAATCCTTTTACTTCTGCATGCCTGATGTCATGTACTATTTGAATGGCATCTCTTGTTTCTCCAATTCTAAATCCTCCACCATTCAATACATCCTCATAAGATCTTGTATGTAAATCCGTAAAGCCCTCACTAAATTCTAACTCCTCTCCTTCTATTTGAATAGATCTAAAAGTACGCTTGCTTGCATCCAAAGCATCTTTTGGCAAACATTCATCATTAATACTCAAAAACCAACGTACACGAGCACGCTCTAATTCCATAACTCCGCTAGCTCTATCGTGAGAATTTACATGAATTACCTGTGATTTTAAACGGCCAAATATCCAAGTTAGCATATCATAAAAGTGCACGCCAATATTGGTAGCTATTCCTCCTGACTTATCTATATCGCCTTTCCATGAAGTATAATACCAATTTCCTCTTGAAGTTAGATAAGTGAGGTCAACATCATATATTTTCCCAACTGGACTTTCATCTACTTTCTTTTTTAGTGCTATAATGGCTTCATGTAAACGCAATTGTAAAATAGAATAAATATTTCTTCCTGTTTCTTTTTCTATTTCTTCCAATGCATCTATATTCCATGGATTTAAAACGATAGGCTTCTCACAAATTACATCCGTATCATTTCTCAAACCAAAGCGGATATGACTATCGTGCAAATAATTTGGTGAACAAACACTTACATAATCTATTTTTTGACCTTGTCGTTTGAGTTTTTCAATGTGGCGGTCAAATCTTTCAAATTCTACAAAGTAAGATGCATTAGGGAAATAACTATCCATAATGCCCACCCCATCATAGGGATCAAATGCCGCAACGAGAGAATTGCCTGTATCTTTTATGGCTTTCATATGTCTAGGTGCTATATAGCCCGCAGCCCCAATGAGTGCAAATTTCTTCATGATTTTTTATTTATTAATGTAACCAAGGACATGATTACATATATATTCCAATTGTTCTTGACTTAGTTCTGTATGCATGGGCAATGATAATACCCTTTCGCATAGTTCTTCTGTAATTGGGAAATGACCTTCTGGATATCGATTATCTATGTATGCCTTTTGCTTGTGCAGAGGCAATGGATAATAAACCATAGTGGGAATACCCTTCTCCGCTAAATATTTTCTTAAGTCTTCCCGATTTAATGATTTTGATAGTTGCAAGGTGTATTGATGAAATACATGATTGGTTTTAGCAGCTCTTGTTGGAATCTTTAGTTCTTTTATATCCCCAAATACCCTATCATAATATGCTGCTGCTTCATTTCTTTTGGTATTGTAATCATCTAAGTGAGGTAATTTCGCTCTGAGAATTGCCGCTTGTAATGTATCTAAACGGCTATTTATCCCTATAATATCGTGATGATACTGTATAGATTGTCCGTGGTTAGCTATCATTCTTATCTTTTGAGCCAAGACATTGTCATCTGTGTAGATAGCACCACCATCACCAAAGCAGCCTAAGTTTTTTGATGGAAAAAATGAGGTGCACCCAATATTACCCATACATCCTGCTTTTTTAACTGTTCCGTCAGAAAAAGTATAGGAAGCTCCTATGGCTTGAGCGGTGTCTTCAATTACAAAAAGATTATATCTATTTGCAATATCTAGTATAGCTTCCATATCAGCACATTGCCCGAATAAATGTACAGGCACTATGGCTTTGGTTTGTGGCGTAATGGCAGCTTCTATACTTAGTGGGTCTATAAGAAAGGTATTAGGATTTACTTCTACAAGAACTGGTTTTAAACCTAACAATGCAATCACTTCTGCGGTCGCCACATAGGTAAATGAAGCCGTTATAACCTCATCCCCAGGTTTTAACCCCAGAGACATCATGGCTATTTGTAAAGCATCCGTGCCATTCGCACAGGCAATCACGTGCTTTACACCAAGATAATTCTCTAATTCTTCTTGAAAGCGTTGTACGGCAGGACCTTTAATGAAGCTTGTCTGATCAATAACTTCTTGAATGCCAATATCCACAGCATTTTTTATTTGTAGGTATTGACTTTTTAAGTCAACCATTTTTATTTCCATATATTAAATCTTACTTACTTGTTTATCTTTTATTTGATACCATTCCTTACTTTCTGAACATTGTGCTTTTCTTTCTTCATCAAAGTGCAGTCTTTGTCCGTACTCACTCATCCAACCTAATTGTCTTGCGGGATTCCCAACCACCAAAGCATAATCGGGTACATGCTTGGTAACCACTGCTCCTGCACCTATAAAAGCAAATTTGCCGATATCGTAGCCGCATACTATCGTGGCATTAGCTCCTATGCTCGCGCCTTTTCCTACATGAGTTTTCATGTATTCGCTTTTTCTGTTTACTGCTGAGCGTGGATTGATTACGTTGGTGAATACCATAGAAGGGCCCAGGAATACATCATCATCACAAGTTACACCTGTATAAATGCTTACATTATTTTGTACTTTGACATTGTCGCCCAATATCACATCAGGACTAATCACTACATTCTGACCAATATTACAATTTTCTCCTATTCTGCAGTTTGGCATAATATGTGAAAAATGCCAAATATTAGTACCGGCTCCAATATTACAACCTGGGTCGATTACGGCTGATTCGTGGGCAAAGAAGTTAACATCCATTTTTTTTAAATTAGTTCGGAGATTGTTTTGGCATGTTTTTCATAAGTAAGATTATCTAGCAAATATTTCTTACCAGCAATACCTATTTGCTTTCTTTGTATTGAACTCATATTCTTAAAACGATAAATCTCATTTTTCAATCGCTCTGCATCTTCGGGTGGAATAACTGAAGCACATCCTGCTTTATTTAACATTTCAATTTCATCATTGAAGCAAACAATAAAGGGAGTACCAGAATACATATAATCCATCCATTTATTTGGAGAAATTCCGTATTTATATATATCCAAGCTGAGCCATGGATTTAGAGCGACGTCAGCTTTTGATAAATACGAAGGAATTGACTCTTTGTCAATTTGACCTAAATCTAGGTAATTGTTTTGTCCCTTAATTTTTTTTAAGCCTGGTTCTTTTTCTGCACCAGTTCCAGCGAGTAAGAAGTAAATTGACGTGTCCTCTTTCAACATATTTATAGTATCAAAAATAACTTTGGTGGCCTGTGTTTTACTAAATGATCCAATATATGCA
>SKGK01000126.1 GCA_007117465.1 Clostridia bacterium
AAAAGCATTAAAATCAAAATAAGGGGAAGGTGTATGTAAATGAAAAACAAATTAATGATGTCAATGGGTATTTTCTTGTTAATTGCAGGCTTAGTGGTCGGCGGGATGAACTTTGTGGGCGCAGCGCAGCCAGTACAAGCAGATACAACAATTACTAATCAAAGTACCATCAGTACAACAGGTAATTATACGGCAAAAGTTGAACCAGATATTGCTTACATATCAGTTGGTGTACAGACGTTTGCTAAGAATCCAGCAGATGCACAAAAAGAAAATGCACAAAAAATGGATAATGTGCATAATAGCCTAGGGAGCCTAGAAGTACAAGAAAAAGATATTAAAACAGTAAATTACAGTATTTATCCAAGGTACGAATGGAATAATATCGAAACTACAAATGAGCGGGGACAGATTGAAAGAAAAAATGAACGTGTGTTAGTAGGATATGAAGTAAACAACATGATCCGTATTACAATAAGAGATTTAGATAAAGTAGGCAGTATCATTGATATGACAGTATCTAAAGGCATAAATCAAGCTAATGCCATTTCATTTGATATTAGTGATGAAAAAAGAGACGAAGTGTATTTAGAGGCCCTTAAAAAAGCAGTAGAAAATGCAAAATCAAAAGCAGAAGCCATAGCAAGTGTATATGATGTAACATTAAAAAATCCAATCAGTATTGTGGAAGGCGGCAGTTATATACCAAGTCCTATTAAATATAGAGGGATGGCAGAAGCTCAAATGGAAAGGGCAGATGTAGCAACAAAAACCCCAATTGCAGCAGGGGAGATGGAAATTCGTGCAAATGTAAATGTAGTGTATGGATATTAATTAAGATAACAACTAAACTTAGCTTAGATAGGGCATAGTGCTACGTCTAAGCTAAGTTTTTTATTACCTATAGAAAGTATAAATCTTTTTTATTAAAGAAATTGCAGTAAGGTATTGACAAAAATAATTAGACATAATATAATTTATTTAGTCAAATAACTAAACAAATGGAGGTATATCTAATGGAAGATTTATTAAATGTTTTAAAAGCATTAGCAGAT
Source organism: Clostridia bacterium (assembly GCA_007117465.1). GTDB lineage: Bacteria > Bacillota > Clostridia > SK-Y3 > SK-Y3 > SKGK01. The sequence continues at coordinate 1,056 of SKGK01000126.1, forward strand.
CAAACGCGGTTAAGTATGGTTAAATTATTGTTAAGCCAAGATTTTTGTGTAGGGGCACTAGCGAAAAGACTAGAATTAACAGAGGCAACTGTCTCACAACATTTGCAAGTACTTAGAAAGGCGGGTATCGTTAAAGGAGAAAAGAAAGGATACTATACTCATTATGTAGTTAATACTGACATACTCAAAAAAGTGGCTGTTTGTCTTGAAGAGATGTCTACACAAAAGAGGCAGTGTATGGGAGAGTGCGGCAATCAAAAAGTTTGTCATAATCCAAACGGAGGTGAGGATGCTTGAGTATCATACAAGTGAGCAAGTTGACCAAAAGATATGATGATTTTGTAGCCGTTGACGGGGTAGATTTTAAGATAGATGATGGAGAAATATTTGGTTTTTTAGGGCCGAATGGTGCAGGAAAAACTTCTACCATTAATATGCTTACGGGGTTAGCTAAAATGACAGCGGGCAGTGCATATATCGCGGGCGTAGATTGTAATAAGGATATGAAAAAGGTGCAGCAAATGATTGGTATTGTGCCAGATGAAAGTAATCTATATGGTGAAATGAGTGGTTTTGACAACCTTTGTTTTTGTGCTTCGCTTTATGGTATCAAGAAAAAAGAAAGAGAGAAGCGAGCGAAAGAACTGCTAGAACAATTTGGACTTACAAATACAGGGTTAAAACCTTTTAAGGCATACTCTAAAGGCATGAAGAGAAAACTAACCATTGCAGCGGGGATTATCCATGCACCTAAAATCCTTTTTTTAGACGAACCGACTACAGGCATTGATGTAGAAAGCGCAAGATATATTCGAAAGTTAGTACTTGACTTAAATCAAAAAGGAACTACTATATTTTTAACCACACATTACCTAGAAGAAGCAGAAAGACTTTGTGATAGGATTGCTTTTATTGTAGATGGGAAAATCGTACATATAGGGAAAGTAGACGCACTGATGCAAGAAGCGCAGCAAAAACATATGATGCAGTTTACCATTGATAAAGATGCAGAAAAACACAAGGCGTTTTTAGAAAAGCGTTTTGTAGATTATCACATTAAGGCGAAAAACGATACGACGATAACGATATCGTCCTTGCCAATGACTACATTAATGCCAATTATGCAGTGTTTAGAGGAAACGGGAAGTACAGTATATGAAGCTAAAAGAATAAAACCTTCTTTAGAAGAGGTATTTGTTAAAATTACGCAAACGGCATCTGTAAAAACAGATACAAGAAAAGGAGGGGAAGCATCGTGAAGGGATGGATTGCTTTTTTTAATATATTGATGAAAGATATGAAAAATTATTATTTAAAACCACCGAATATAAGCTGGGGCATTATATTTCCAGTTGCATGGACATTGATGTTTTTTATTAGAAGTCAGACCGAGGTAGATGTAAAGGCAATACTGCCAGGGGTGATGTCTTTATCGATCTTGTTTGGCACCACATCCATGCTTGCAGTTACCATTACATTCGAACGAAAAAGTCGTTCTTTTGAAAGGTTGCTTTTAGCACCGATTGACTTAAATCTATTGATGCTGGCTAAAACAACAGGGGCAATATTATTTGGTATTGTCAATGCTTTTGTGCCTGTTATCTTTGCTAGTTTTATGGTTTCGTTAGCACAGATTAATTGGGGCGTAGTATTAGGAAGTGTAGTGCTTATTGCCATTACTTCTACCTTTTTAGGATTATTTATCGCGGTATCAGTCAGTGAGGTTTTTGAAGCACAAACATTTTCTAATTTCTTTCGTTTTCCGATGATATTTTTATGTGGACTGTTTATTCCTATTGGCGACTTGCCGTTATTTTTAAGACCGATATCTTATCTATTACCCCTTACGTATGGTGCAGATATTTTGAAAACAGCAATAAATAATGAAGGCCATATAATGCTTTATGTTAGTTTTATGATATTAGCGTTATTTAGTGTAGTATTATTTGCAGTGAGTACAAATAATATCAAGAAAAAGTGGATAGTTTAAAAAAAGATGAAAAAGAATTTAATTCTTTTTCATCTTTTTTTAAACTATTTACCCATGTTGTGTATCTAATACGTGAAAGGAGGTAACAAGACATGGATGAATTGATGGTGAAAAAAGCAAAAAAGGGTGATAAGAAAAGTTTTTCGATGCTCATTGAAAATATTAAAAGCGAAGCGTATCGCGTGGCTTATTGTTATCTACACAACCAAGAGGATAGTATGGATTCAGTATGTGATGCGATAGAAAAAGCGTATAACAATCTGAAAAGGCTAAAAGAGCCAAAGTATTTTAATACATGGTTTATACGCATTGTAATCAATGAGTGCAAACAGCAATTACGGCAAAAACAAAAAGTGATTTGTATGGCAGATGAGTTATATGAGGTAGAACAAAAATCAATCGATGTAGAAACTAAAATGGATATTGAAACGTTACTTAATGAACTGCCGCCACTTGAAAGAACACTGATTTATATGAAGTATTATTTAGGGTATACGTTAGAAGAGATTGCAA
>SKGK01000032.1 GCA_007117465.1 Clostridia bacterium
AACCTACTTAGGCATGATTGTAGAAGTTGATGAAGATGAGGCATTAGCTTCTATGCAGGAAATGCTTATATTAATTATCTCTATTGTACTTGTGGTTGTACTGATTAGTATCGGGATCGCATTATATACCTCAAGTCTCATTGCAAAACCTGTCAATCACGTTTCAAAAACGATTGAAAGGGTTGCAGGATATGATTTGACATATGATACGCAAGATAAATTAGTAAAATATAGCACCAGAAAAGATGAAATTGGACTCATGGCGGATACACTCAAAGCAACCATGGATAATCTACAAAAAGAGATGCGAAATATTTTTACAGAATCGGAAAATGTAAGCAGTTCTGCCGAAAACCTTGCGCTTGTAGCCCAAAACATGGCGGCAAGTAGTGAAGAAACTAGCTCAAAAGTAGGGGTAGTGAGTACAGCAGTTGAAGAAATATCTGCGGGTATGACGCAGTCAGCAGCATCGCTTTCTACAACTAGTGAAAATATTGCAATGATTGCTTCTGCGGTGGAAGAAATGAACGGGACGATACGTAGTCTTGCCTCTGCTTCGGAGCAAACATCTGCAGGGGTTGAGCAAGCAACTGGACTTGTAACAGATATTTCAAGTAGCATAGCAAATGTATCGTTATCCGCAGAAGAGACTTCAAAGTCGGTGCATAATGTGGTTACCGCTGTAAAAGAAATGAATCTTTCTTTAAACGAAGTGAGTCAAAACTGTTCAAAATCTATAGAAATTACTGGTGATGCGGGTATAAAGGCAAAAGAAACCAATGTAATGATTGAAAAGTTAAATACTTCTTCCAAACAAATTGGTAAAATTATAAGTGTGATTAGTGATATTGCTGATCAGACCAATATGCTCGCATTAAATGCAGCGATAGAAGCTGCAGGGGCGGGAGAAGCAGGCAAAGGATTTGCGGTAGTCGCCAATGAAGTAAAAGCACTTGCCAAACAAACGGCAGAAGCAACAGATGAAATTAGTCAGCAAATTGAAAATATGCAGATTGATATGACAGAGGCGGTAGGTGCTGTTTCAAATATAACAGGTGTAATCGACGAAATTACCAGTATTACCAATACGATTGCGGCAGCGGTTACAGAGCAGAGTGCTACAACAGGAGAGATATCTAATGCATCGGTAAATGTAGGGGAGAAGGTCAATGATATTACCAATGAAATTCAAGGCATCTCTAATAATGCAAAAAATGTGAACGCTAGCGTAGTCGAAGCAGCAAAAGGTGTGAATGAAATTGCCAAATCTGCTGCAGAGCTTTCAAAAGCTTCCGAAGATGTAGCTATGAATGCTGAACGTGCATCGGTAAGTGTAAATGAGATTACTCGTACGACTAAGGAAATATCAAAAGGATCAAGCGAAATCGCTAGAAGCATTCAAGAAATCAGTGACGCTTCCAATGAAGTTGCGTCGGGTTCTTCTTCTACGAGTACTTCGGCAAGTGGTCTATCAGACATTGCTAGCAAGCTTAAAGCGCTTGTAGCAAAGTTTAAAATATAATATGAGTATTAGACAGCAAGGAGAAAAAACATTGAGTAAGTTAAAGGTATTGATTGTAGATGACTCAATTTTATATCGTAAAATATTATCAGCAGCGGTAGAAAAAACAGGCGTAGCAATTGCTTTACAAACAGCTTCTAACGGTAACATTGCCATTGATAGGATACAACAAAATAGCTATGATGTTGTGCTATTAGATGTGAATATGCCTGAAAAGGATGGGATAGAAACGCTTTTAGAAATAAAAGACCGCTATCCTAAGCTACCGGTTATTATGGTGAGTAGTACAGGAGGCAACAATGCAGACATAACGATAAAGGCACTACAAATGGGTGCTATGGATTTTATTATCAAACCAGTAACAGAAGATTATGAATCCAATATGAAATTTGTTAGTAATAAACTCAAGATTTTGTTTGCGCAGGTAAGACTCAATCGATTAGAACAAGGAAAAAAACCTGATGAGGCGATGCTAAAGATAAGAAGTCATGAGCAGCAATCACTCCAGCAAAGTACCCCTTTAAATGTAGCAAGGAGTGAAAAGTTAAGCGGGATAGATGTTGTTGTGATTGCAGCTTCTACAGGTGGACCTGTTGCACTCGGAAAAATATTTGAAAGCGTTTCAAAGGACTTTACAAAACCAATCCTCATTGTACAACATATGCCGGCAGAATTTACTAAAGCATTAGCAGATACACTCGATAAAAAAGGGTCTTTACCTGTTATTGAAGGCAAAGCGGGAATTATGATAAGAGCGGGACAAACTATCATAGCACCTGGGGGCTTTCATATGCTAGCGAAAAACAGCGGCAAGCATGCTAAAATGATTGCCCTTCAACAAACAGATTATGTCCACGGCGTTAGGCCTTCCGCAGATGTTTTGTTTGATTCAGTGGCCGAGGTATATGCAGGTGCGAATGTGCTTGCAATTATTTTAACGGGTATGGGCAGCGATGGTGTGGAGGGTGTTAAGAAACTAAAAAAGAAATGCAGGTGTTACTGCATTGCACAAAGCGAAGAGACCTGTGTTGTTTATGGGATGCCGCGAAGAGTTGTAGATGCAGGTTTGCATGATGAAATCTTAGATATTGCGCAGATAGCAAAAAGAATGAAGGCAATAGCAGACGGTAGGAGATGATTCTAATGAAAGCAAGCTTATCTAATGCAGCATTTGGACTTTTTAAAAAATATATACATGATAAATGTGGAATTAATATAGGGGAAGAAAAAGCGTATTTAATTGAGACGAGGCTTTCAAAACTTTTGGTAGATGCACAGGTGTCTTCTTTTGAAGCGTTATATCACAAAATCGTTAAAGAGGATGATGCAAGTATGGCGGTAAAGGTGATTGATGCCATTACAACCAATGAAACGCTTTGGTTTCGAGATAAGACACCATGGCTCATTTTAGAAGAACTTTTGCTCCCTAAGTATATTGAAAAACTTAGAATGGGTGAAAAACAGCGCATAAGGATCTGGAGTGCGGCTGCTTCCACAGGGCAGGAAGCCTATTCAACTGCAATGTGTATAGACAGGTATCTTGAAAAAAATGCAATAAAAGATATCACTCTTTCTCACTTTCAAATTATAGCAACGGATATTTCAAATACTGTGCTAGAAATCGCTAAAAAAGGGCGTTATGACGCAGTTAGTATGATTAGGGGAATGGCACCAGAATACAAAGATAGATATTTTACAAAACAAGGCATGGCATGGAAAATTGATGATAAAATCAAAAATGCCATCACGTTTAAATCCTTTAACCTACAAAATAGCTTTGTGTTTCTAGGCCAATTTGATGTGATTTTTTTCAGGTATGTACTTATTTATTTTGCAAATATTTTAAGAGAAGAAATTTTTAATAAATTATCCACAACCATAGAAAAAGAAGGGGCCTTGATTATTGGTGCTTCAGAAATTTATCATCAGTTAGATCGCTTTTTTGATATGAAGCACCATACGCAGGGAACGTATTATATGAGGAGGGAAACAAATGAAGGTACTTACAGTCGATGATTCTTCAGTAG
>SKGK01000194.1 GCA_007117465.1 Clostridia bacterium
ACAGATACTTCTGTCGTAGATGGTATCTGATTGTTCTCTGCAAAAATCCCTTTAATAATATCATCTTCAATCGACTGTGCAATTTGAAGATATATAGGCATTTCACTATTAAAATTTAAATTCATAACGTTCCACTCCTTCCTTGGTTATTTGGTTAATTGCCTGTGTAATTAACTATATAGAAAAGCAAGTTGTTTGTCAATAGATTTTCTAAATTTTTTTAAAGTACTCGTATTTTTAGTAACTATTTTTATACTCCTGTGGATAAGTATGTGGATATGTTGTTAACTTGTTGTTTGTAATTTGCTTGTCCACTATATATAGTTTTGTTTACATATTAAGCTTCAAAATGACTTTTTGCAGTTTTTTAGTATGTGAACTGTGCAATATTACTAGATTCTTTTTATATATTCTTTGTTTTTGGCAGTAATTTACTCTTTTTTATGTTACCACTTAACCACAGGGTGTGTATAAGTCTGTGGATATGTTGTTAGTTAGCTGTTGATTTGTTGTTTGCAATTATCTTATCCACAATATATAGATGTGATCTTTTCACCTTAACAATATTAAAATCTACAAAAAAAAAGCACATTCGCGCTTCTCTATGGGGAATTCTTCCCCTGCACCTCTTCATTTTTTATTGCCTTTGTTTTCCATGACGCTATATTTTATGAATTAAATTAATGCAAAAATTTTATACGATCTTAGCCAAAAAAAAGAGCGGTAACATGAAATACTGTTACCGTCCTTTTTTTTATTTTTCTGAGTCCTTTTGTAGTTTATATTCAATCGAATCTACTAATGCCTTCCAACTCGCCTCAATAATGTCTGTAGAAACCCCTATGGTATTCCACACATCTTCTCCATCACTTGATTCAATAAGCACGCGTACCTTCGCAGCCGTTGCTGTCTTAGAATCTAAGACTCGTACTTTAAAGTCTGTTAAGCGCATTTTTTGAAGTTGTGGATAAAACCTTTCAAGCGCTTTCCTGAGTGCTTTATCTAAAGCATTTACGGGACCATCACCTTCTGCAGCCGTGACTTCCTCTTCACTATTTACACTTACTTTAATCAGCGCAGAAGAGCTAAACTCTTCACTACTCGGTTCATTTACGATTACCTTAAAGTGCTCTAAGTCAAAAAACGACTTATACTTTCCTAATTCTTTACGAATAACTAATTCAAAAGAACTCTCTGCACCCTCAAATTGGTACCCTTGATGCTCAAGCTCTTTTAACTTATCAATAATTTGCTGCGTCTGGGTAGAACTTTTCGTAAGCGTTGGATCTAATTCATTAATTCTTGAAAGAATCGTTGCTCTCCCTGCAACCTCTGACATTAGGAATCTTCTCTCATTACCCACAAGTTCAGGATTGATATGCTCAAAGGTCTGAGGATTTTTATTAACTCCATCAATATGCATACCCCCTTTATGGGCAAAAGATGAATTACCCACATAAGGTGCCCTCTCATCATGGGCTACATTTGCTAACTCACTGATAAATCTTGCAGCAGATGTAAAGTTTCTCATTTTATCTACAGGAATACAATCCATTCCCATTTTAATTTGTAAGTTAGGAATTATCGTACACAGATTCGCATTCCCACATCTTTCTCCATACCCATTAAATGTACCTTGTACCTGCCTTGCACCTGCCTCAATAGCAACAATAGAATTGGCCACAGCCATACCTGTGTCATTATGGCAGTGTATCCCTATCGGAATGTCAAATTTGCTGCATACATCTTTTGTAATCTCATAAACTTCAAGCGGAAAGCACCCACCATTCGTATCACATAATACTAAGCTGTCCGCACCACCTTCTACAGCTACCTGGAGTGTTTCTATTGCATAGGCAGCGTCTCCCTTATAGCCATCAAAAAAATGTTCAGCGTCAAATATAACTTCTTTTCCTTTTTGCTTAAAAAACTGGATGGTATCGCGTATCATATTTAGATTCTCTTCTAGTGTTGTCTTTAAAATATCTTTTACGTGTAGACCCCAGCTCTTACCAAATATTGCGACTGTATCTGTATCTGCTTTTAATATCGATTGTACATTATTATCTTCTTCTACATTGATACCTACCCGTCTAGTGCTTCCAAATGCTGTGAGCTTTATATTTTCTAAGTTTAACTGCTTTACTCTACTAAAAAATTCTAAGTCTTTAGGGTTAGAACCAGGATTACCTGCCTCAATATAATTCACACCTAATCTATCTAACCTGCTTACAATTTTTAGTTTGTCTTCTACCGAAAAAGAAATTCCTTCTGCTTGTGCACCATCTCGTAATGTAGAATCATATACATATACTTTTTTTTCCACACTTTCACCTCCATCTTTCTACTCCATCATTAATCTATTAATCGCATTCATATATGATTTGATACTCGCTTCAATTACATCAGTACTAATACCTCGCCCTGTAACAGTATTGCCGTTAGAAGCCACTTTCACTGTTACTTCTCCTAAAGCATCTTTTCCACCTGTAACAGCTCTAAGATTATAATCTTCTAACGTAAGTGATACTGCTACCGCTCTTTCAATCGCATTGAATGCTGCATCAATCGGCCCATCCCCTGTAGCCGCTTCTGTAATGGTATTTCCTTCTTTCTCTAATGCTATCGTTGCCGTAGATACTAATTTATTTCCACTACTTGTTTGAAAACTAATAAGTTCATACACTTCTGGAATTTGTGACACTCTCTCCTCAATGAGTGCCTGAATATCATCATCTAGTACAACTTTTTTCTTATCTGCTAATTCTTTGAATTTTTCAAAAGCTTTTGCTATCGCTTCTTTCTCTAATGCATATCCCATTTCTTTTAAATGCTCTTCAAAAGCATGTTTCCCAGAAAGTTTACCAAGTACCATCTTATTTTTTGAAAGACCTATAGATTCAGGTGTCATAATTTCATAAGTTGTTTTTTCGTTTAAAATGCCATGCTGATGAATACCAGATTCGTGTGCAAATGCATTTGCACCTACAATAGCTTTGTTAGGCTGAACTAATACTCCTGTCAAGCTACTAACAAGTTTACTAGTACGATATATTTGTGTTGTATCAATACCATGTTCAAACTGATAATAATTCTTACGCGTATTAAGCGCCATGACGATTTCTTCTAATGATGCATTCCCTGCACGCTCACCTAAACCATTAATGGTACACTCTGCTTGCGTTGCACCATTTTCAAGTGCTGCTAAGGTATTGGCTACTGCCATACCAAGATCATTATGACAATGCACACTCACATCAATTTTTTCAATTCCTTTAACATTATCCATAACACCTTTAATAAGTGCTCCAAATTCTACTGGTGTAGTATACCCAACGGTATCTGGAATATTTATACAGATAGCACCTGCAGCAATTACAGCTTCGAAAATCTTATATAAGAATTCAGGTCGACTTCTGCCTGCATCTTCTGCTGAAAACTCTACATCGCTACAATATTTTTTAGAATACTTGACCATTTCCACTGCTTGCTCTAATACGGCTTGTTCATCCATTTTTAATTTATGCTTCATATGAATAT
>SKGK01000139.1 GCA_007117465.1 Clostridia bacterium
ATATTTATTCGTTAACACCCGAAAGGTATACGCATTTTTTAAAAACTTTATTTGATTTATGGTATGACGATGTGTCAAAAGGGAATATGATAAGTATTCGCACATTTGATAATTATGTGAGGATGTTAATGGGTTATCCGCCAGAAGCTTGCGGGATGATGGGAGAGTGCGTTTGTCAATTTGTAGTAGAAGCAGATGGCGGTGTGTATCCGTGTGATTTTTATGTAATTGATAAGTGGCATTTGGGGAATATAAAAGACAGTGCACTTGAAAAGATGCATACATCAGATGTGGCAAAACAGTTTGTAGAAAGTTCTAGATATGTTGACCCTACATGTAAGGCGTGTAAATGGTTTGGGATTTGTAGAGGGGGATGTCGCAGGACAAGAGAACCGTTTGTACAAGATAAACCTGTTAGGAATTATTACTGCCCCTCTTATAAAGCGTTTTATGAATATGCAATGCCGCGAATGCAGCAGTTAGCAAGAATGTTTACTGCAAATCAAAGGTAGAGTATTAGGTGAAAAGATGAAAAAGACATTTTTTCAGTGCTCACAGAGACGGATAGAAATATACCATTAGAGCGCATGGTTATGCTAATTTGCGGATTATCTTTTTGCTAGGAGAATATGCAAGCAAAAAAAAAGGCTACTGGAGAATTTCCAATAGCCCAATCCTATCAAGAACATTGTACGCGATTATACAAATGGCAAGAATCTCCAATACCCGATAAATGTCCAACTCCATAATATTATCCATGAGATAATAGTGATTGCAAGACCGTATTTAAAGAGGCGCCAAAGATCAAGTAGCTGTTCCCCAGTTTCAGGATCTCTGCCTAACGTATATGCTACAACAAGACCCGGGCGTCCTATAAGCATACAGTGGGCAAATGATGAGGAAAATGCTGTTGCAAGACCTACTTTCCATATATCAAGCTCTGCCATAGTAGCCATGGGCAACGTAATAGGTCCTATTACTGCTACAGCAGCGCCATCGTTCATCAGATTTGTCGTAATTGTAGTAAGAATACTAACGGATATTAAAAGCCCTTCTTTTTGCGACATAAAGTCAGGTAATGCGGTAAACATCATAGTAGCAAGCCACAGACCCGCACCAGTATCAAGTATCAGCTTACCCATACCAACAGCTGCAGCATACATCCAAACAATGCTCCATGAGACATTATTATTAATATCATCCCATTTTACAATATTGAATAAAAACATCAAAAGGAGTCCAAAAATAGCCGGTCCACCTAGACCATAAATATCACTTGCAAATATCCAGAGTATAACGACTAAACCTAAGATTCCACCCATAATAGCTTCTTTGCCTCCGAATTTTCCAATAGAGGATACTTCGTCTTTAATATGTCTACCAGGATTTATAGGAAACTTAATTTTTCTACCAAGTGTGAGTAGAAGGAAAACGCCAACTGCAAAAGTGCCTACAGGGACAAACCAAAAACCGTATTGCATCCATTGAATAAATGTCATAGGTTTTCCAAGCTCTGCAAAAAGGTCCATCATAATAACGTTTCTGGCACCTACTGACGGTGCACCAGGACCTCCCATAGCAGTCATATAGATAATTGTAAAAATTAAAAAATTTCCTAAATCAGGAGAACGTTCGAGTCCGTTTGCCTTGCAACATCTTTTATAGACGCACATAAGAACAGGCATAAGAAAAGCAATGAGGATTTTTGCAGAAATAAACATTGCAATAATTGCAATAAGTGGACCAAACAAGAATAAAAGAGCGTACCTATTCTTTGCCCACCCTAAAGTCAAAAGACCGATACGCTTGTCAAATCCAGTCTTTTTAACCCCGACGGCGAGTGCGAGTGCTCCGATGATGAAAAATACAGCATCTCTCATAAACAATTGGGAAATATCTTGAACCGGGATGACACCGGTGATATACATAATAATTGCCAAAAGAAAAGCCGTAGCGCCTATAGGAATACCAACAGTTCCCCACAGGGTAGCAGCAACAAACATCATGCCTGTAACTATTTTAATTTTTTGTGCAGCTTCGTCAATACTAAGATTAGGTTCATTCATAGCTATACGTATAGAATCAAGAACAGTTTGTTCAGAAGCAGCATTCATTATTAGTGGGTTTTCGCTTTCAAGTAAAGCAGTTAAACTATCAGGAGTGGGCATAAAATAAAGCACACAGAATAAAATGGCCGCAAGGATAATAAACCCAGGACGGTACTCTTTTTCGCCTTTCAACCAGCAGAGTATTCGGTTGTCAGATTGTACAGTTTTTTTAAAAGTTTCTATCATAATAATTCCCCTTTACCATATGTAATATTAAAATTTGTGTATGAAATATTTACATAAATATTTACTAAGTTCATTCAAAAATCATTCATAAATCAACATGAATTTACAGATTCAAAATATAACAGCACTATTTCAGCACCACCTTTCAAATTCTTTAAAGCTAACATTTTTCCGATTTAGTAAAAAGAGTCTCGCAGTGTTGTTAAGAATTATCATTACCACCTGTTTTCTTAGCAAAATCGAGTTTAATACAAGGTTAGTTTGTGTTTAGATTTATGCACTTTTCTTACTATACCTAGTTTAACACATTATTTCCATATTGGCAATAAGTTATTTTTGTTTGTTCAGAAATTTTTTCACAAAAAAAATTGGTTATAAAGATCTTTCGTGATACAATGAGAGCAATCAAAAAATAGGCGCACTATTTTAAGTTTTCTATTGAATTTTATTAAGAAATAGTGATAAAATAATATAATGACACTAAATAATAAAATAGAGGATGAAGAAAGAATGGATTTAAATGTTGTATTAGTAGAACCAGAAATACCACAAAATACGGGTAATATCGCTCGCACATGTGCGGCTACAGGTGCGAAATTGCACATTGTAAAACCAATGGGATTCTCTATTAATGATCGTCATTTAAAGCGAGCAGGACTAGACTATTGGCATTTATTAAATGTGCAGTATTATGATAACATAAAAGCATTATTTGAGACATACCCTGAAGGGAACTTTTTTTTCGCCACTACTAAAGCACCACATGTGTACAGTGATCTAACATATGAAGGTAGCTGTTTTTTAGTATTTGGTAAGGAAACAGCAGGGCTTCCTGAGACGCTTTTAAAGGACAACCTAGACAAATGTGTAAGAATTCCCATGTTAGCAGATGCAAGATCACTTAATTTAGCCAATTCTGTTGCAATAATGGTGTATGAAGCGCTTCGCCAAACTGGATTTAAAGCGCTTAAGCTGCAAGGTAAATTAGGAGCATCAGATAGTTAAAAAGCAAGGAGATGTATTAAGACAGTTAGATAACAGGTAGAGGAAAAACAAGATAGAAAAACCAAAAGGAAAAAGAAAAGGAGGATTTAACATGTCAAAGATTAAGATGATTACAGACACTACGGCGGATATCCCAAAGGAGTTAGTGAAGGAGTATAACATTACGGTGGTGCCGCTTACGGCGCTTTTTGGAGAGGAAAGTTATCGAGATAGCATCGACATTGA
>SKGK01000162.1 GCA_007117465.1 Clostridia bacterium
GCACCTAAACAAGATGGCTGGCTTTCGTTTTCTAATGAAGTTTTATCTGTATTCATAATTTCTGTGTTTTTAAATTAAGTTTTGTAGTGCAATACGCCACCTCGTTTAGCTGCAAACCGTTATTCAAAAAGTGATGTCTGATTCGGGTTCTCAAGGTGCTTGTCTATTATTGCCTCAAATTGCTTTGCCTTGCGGAGATATTCATTTCTAATGCTAGTTCCTGGTGTGGCGGAGAAAAACTTCTTCTGATAGTATCTCATGCGCTCTACGTTGTGTTTAAATTTATCTGGTGCCATAGGTTTTATATTTACAAAAACATTATATAAACATTAGTATCGTGGGGAGCTGGTGTCCTACCACCAAAATAATGGTATAGGTTATAGCTTATCATTGTAAATCCTGTACGTGCTCTATCCATTTCAAAACAGTTGCCATTAATACAGGTCTTATATTTAAAATCACCTATTGTCAATGATCCTGTCATGACTTCATTGGGCTGAGCTTTGTATAATGGTTCTTTATTCCAGTGCATCTCTCCGTTTATCCTGTAATATCCATACAGACCAATATACTCGCCTAACCACCGGTAACCCACCCTTGCACTATGCTGCTGATGTAGTATGCCATCTGACATTCCGAATACTTTATTGATTTGATTGATTACAGTGTCAGTGATCACTGTATGATTAAATCTTAGCTTAAACTCCTGATGTCTCTTATATGACCACCGGGGCTTGTCTGCTGTCTCATGCTGCCCAGCCGGTACCGTCATTTTTATCCATTCTCCTTCTTCCTTAAGGCAGGAAGAGAGGGAGAATGTGATCATTAAGAGTAGTAGTGTTTTTGTTTTCATAGTTTTGAACTTTTATTTGAGTTGATAATTGACCATCATAAGCGGGCTTTTGTTTTCAAAGATTATTATTGTAGAGGCTTGTATATTCATAGTGATTGTGAATAATCGACTATCGTACTCCGCCCTAAATCTTATAGTGCCATCTCCTACCGGTTGCGTGTCTTTTATATCATATCGAGTCTTGTTTATCTTTATCGTATGCTTATCCTTATCGTATGTGATATTTATATCCACCGGAGAGCAAGGAGACCATTTACTATTTTCTATCTTAAAGGATTGACACTTAGTCGTCCAGGTCTGAGCTTGTGAAGCGATGCAACATAATATAGCGGGTAGTATGAATATTAGTGCTTTCATTGCTCGGGGGATATTGTGGTTCCTAATAAATGGTCATTGCCTTTGTAGGGTATACATTGTTTCCAATTGTCACAAAAACACTGATGTGGAAAACAATCTTCTTTATCGTAATGAGAATATAAATCAATTTTCCATAAATGATCTTTATCGTCTCTTACTAACACTTTCTGAAATGGAGAAAAACTATTAGTATCTATATGGTTTTCTTTTTTTGATTGAGTTGATGCATTCAAATTTTTAAACGAAAATTCATTAAATGCTTCAACAAGAATCAATATGAAATCATAATATGATACAAATTGAAATGGATTATCAAATATTTGTCCAAAAGATTTATTTTGAGACAATTCTGATTGTTCTATATAGAACAATTCATTATCCTGTATCGTAAAATAACCAAACCCTTCAAGGTTTTTAGCAAATTCAATGATTGTAATTTTCATTTTACCGCTTGCTGTTGTTTTATACTTTGCCATGTGTGCCTCCATTTTTTAAGGTTACAATAGTGGTCGCCTGATTATCAATCTCTCTGTTAGTGGCTTTCCTGTTTTGCAATAACCATTGGTCTATTTCTTGCTTATTGAAATAGATGTGCTTTCCATTTGGCTTGTAGCAAGGTATTCCACCGCTGGAAGTTAGTTTGTAAAGGTAGCTCTTTGATAGACCGGTATAATCTGCCACCTCATCAAAGGTCAACACTGTTTTTTGTGATAACAGCTTAATTTCAATCTTACTTAGTCTTTCATCAATTTTGCTTAGTTTGTAATCAATCATCTTTAAATCTCTCATTTTCAGTTTATTAAAAGTGTATAAATATGTTTTCTATAAAATAAATTAAAAAGTTACCGGTCTTTCCCGGCTGTCATCCACTTGCATGAGCGTTCCTTCTCTGCCTATCCTCTTATGGCCGATTGTCTCTTTGGGGATCCTTTGATCATCTTTATACCTGATCACATTATCGTCATAATGCTCCTGACAGTTTACCCAGGTCTATCCACTGACAGAGATCGAGTAAAAAGATTTTTAACCGACCTAAGGATCCCCTCTTTCAAAATAGTTTGTAGCGGGGGCAGGAATCGAACCTGCGATCTCTGGGTTATGAGCCCAGCGAATTACCGCTTTTCCACCCCGCAATCATTATGACATATTATAAGTCATTTCCATCACCCGCTTTCGGATGCCTGTTGTTAATTTTATCTTTTCCAAAATGGCTGTTTCTGCAGCTTTGATTTTTTGGAGTTTTTGTTTATTGTTTATTTTCTGCCGTAAAGTAGACAGGATGTCAAGCATCCTGTATGGATGCATACTGGTGTATAGTCCATCCTGGATGTATACATTATAAAGTCTTGTCATAGACTCCTGGCTATAAGTGGCGGCGACGTCGTTCATCTTGTAAGTTTTTAAATATGAATAATATGGCCCATATAAATGCTGATCCGATAAGTGTATATCCTATAATGTAGGTAGGCAAATCATATAGAAGTAATTGGTAAGACATTATCACACATGCTATTCTGAATATGATGCCTGCCAATCTCATTAGTGCTTCCATATGTACTCCTTTTTTCCTAACGCGCCTTTGCGACTTTTGCTAGTCTTAGTTAAAAATCTAGAATTAGTTAGATTGGTTATTGCTCTTCTTACCGAAGTGATTGGAATCTGCTCACCTTTACTTTGTATCTGCTTGACTCCATTATGGAGTCGAGTTACAGGCCATGATCTCATATCGGTGACCATAAGCGATAGGCTTTTAAACTTATACCCTAGCTTAAGGGTATTAGCCAGCAGGTACATCTCCCAGGGGGATGCCCCTGGTTCTAATTGCTCATATATCTGAGCAATTAATGTTTCTTGCTCTTTGACATTTGCCTGAGCATCTTTTAATTGCTGGCCCTTGATGGCTGTGGTGTTGTGGTACATTGCTTATTTTTATTTAATGATGGAAATGGTTTGCCGTCTCTAAAGGCGTAGATGTCGCGTTTCTCAAAGAATAGTCTGCGTCCGATTTTTTTGGAGGGAATCTCCTTAGAAAACTGACGGACAAAGGTCTGGTAGTCACATGTTTATATCTCTGCTGCTTCTCGAGTATTAACAATGCGCTCTTTTTCTT
This sequence comes from Clostridia bacterium, assembly GCA_007117465.1. GTDB lineage: Bacteria > Bacillota > Clostridia > SK-Y3 > SK-Y3 > SKGK01. Next base: position 3,321 of record SKGK01000162.1, read on the forward strand.
CGAGCCTATCTTTAAGTATGCGCATATCATCGATGAGCTGCTTCTGGTTTCTTATTATCTTTCTTAACTGTGCTTCAGTATTCATAGACGTATGATTATTAAGTATCTGTTGACACTACAAATATATGTATAATTATGTAGAAGTATGTAGTAATTGTGTAATTATTTACACAATTAGGCAAATATTTTTGTTTTAAA
>SKGK01000147.1 GCA_007117465.1 Clostridia bacterium
ACAAGCCAATAGTGACGGCTAATTTTCCGCTATGCTTCGTTGTCGTCAATCGCAATAATAATGAGGAGGATGCTCTGCTTTTGCAGAGCTAGTAAGGTACATCTGCTGTTGCAGATGTATAGTTAACGCTAAATTCGCAATGCTCATTAAGCATAACTTATATAAATTCGTTATACGCATTAAGCAGAACTTGTATCAATCCTCCGCCTTGCATAACGAAAAATTATCTCGCCCCGATTGACCAGTTATTTTTTTGATGCTGCCTAAACTAATTAATGTGTTGGTTTTTATTAAGTATATATCTTAAGATATTGTAACATAAACAGAGGACACTTTCAAAAAGATTTTAAAAATTTACTAATTTTTCTTATCAAAAATAAAAACCTTTCTTGTTGTGTATTATTTTGGTATAATAGAAAATGTATTAAGGTTTAAAGGAATAATGATAACTAGGAAGGTGCTTATGCTTACAAAAAAAGAAAAACATCATTTTTATGCGTTTTTATCTAGAATGAAATATATAAACAGGTGGGGGCTAATGCGAAATACACAATCGGAGAATGTTCAAGAGCATAGTCTACAAGTTGCTATTATTGCTCATGCCCTTGCGGTAATTAAAAATACGTATTTTGATGGCAATATAAATCCCTATGAAGTAGCAGTTTGTGCGATGTTTCACGATTGCAGTGAGATACTGACAGGAGATATGCCAACGCCTATAAAATACATGAATAAAGAGATGAATACTGCATACAAAGAAATTGAGCAAGCAGCGAATAATAAAATACTGTCTTTATTACCAATGGAAATGAAAGACGATTATAAAGACATTTTTTTACAAGAAAATCAAGAAACAGAAAAAGTCATTAAAGCAGCAGATAAAATATCAGCGTATATAAAATGTGTAGAAGAAGAAAAAGCAGGCAATAATGAATTTCGCAAAGCGAGTGAAACGATTTATGCTGCGATTAAGGAGTTTAAGTTGCCGGAAGTCGTGTATTTTATGGAAAAATTTATACCAAGCTTTTATTTATCATTAGATGAATTGGATTTATAATTGATTGCGGGGAGTGTGAACATGGATAAAAATTGGCAGTTAATCAATGAAAGGCAAGAGGGATTATCGGTTATTGAAACTATATTATTCTCTAAGGGTATTACACAGAAAGAGGAGATAGGGGAGTTTTTAAGTGATAAACCACAAAAAACATATGACCCTTTTCTGATTAAAAACATGCAAGAAAGTATTGCCTGCATTAAAAAATATGTAAAAGAAAAGAAAAAGATTGTTATATTCGGGGATTATGATGTAGATGGTGTGTGTGCCTCAACATTATTGATGCAATTTTTTTCTCATATTACCAATAGCATTGATTATTATATCCCAAATCGGTTTTCAGAAGGTTATGGGCTTAACAAAGCGGCGATTGATTATATAAAAGAGAAAATGGGTGGGGAGTTAATTATTACGGTTGATAACGGTGTAAGCTGCGTTGAAGAAGTAGCCTATGCTAAGCAGTTAGGTTTAGAGATGATTGTTACAGATCATCATAACCCAGGAGAGAAGCTACCTGAATGTCTCGTTATTAATGTAAAACAACAGGAAGATACATATCCATTTAAAGAGCTTTGTGGATGCGGTGTAGCTTTTAAATTAGCACAAGCATTACAAAGAATATTTGATTTACCTAAAACCGTGCTAAACCCACTTTTGGACATAGTAGCACTAGCAACCGTTGCAGATATTGTGCCTTTAGTAGATGAAAATAGAACATTTGTCAAGTATGGTTTAGATATCATCAATAAAGACAAACGCTTAGGGCTAAGTGTTTTAAGAAAAGTTGTGGGACTGCATGATAAAAAAATTACAGCAGGAAGGATAGGATTTGTGTTAGGACCTTGTTTTAACGCTGCAGGCAGGTTAGAAGATGCAAAGCTAGGGGTTAAGCTTTTATTAGAGACATCTTACGAGCAAGCGCTAAAATTAGCCAATACTTTATATACGCTTAATCGAGAAAGGCAGCAATTACAAGAAGAGGGAGAAGCGGATTGTAAAGCAGTGGTTGAGCAGCAATATATAGAGGATGATTTTTTAGTTGTTCGTGCAGACCATTTATCAGAAGGGGTTATCGGAATTATCGCAGGAAAAATAAAAGATATATTTTATAAACCTACGCTTGTTGTAACCAAAGGGGAAGAAGGATATTTAAAAGGAAGTGGCAGAAGCATAAAAGGCATTAATATTTTTGAAGAGCTCTGTAAGGTATCAGACTTATTTATTGGTTTTGGTGGACATGAGATGGCTTGTGGATTTTCGATAAAAGAACAGCGACTAGATGAGTTAAGAGAAGTACTTAATAAAAGAGCAGGAGAGATTAAAGCGTCAGACCCAAATGTTTTTGTGCCAAAGTTAGAAATTATTACAGAACTGACAGGGGAAGAGTTAACAGTTGATTTGATACGGGAAGTAGAAAAACTGGAACCTTATGGAATGGGCAATTCAAGGCCAGTATTTGTTATCAAAAACATTAAAGTAAATCCCCAGTGGACAAAGGCATGTGGGAGTAATAAGACGCATTTAAAGTTTAGTGGTAGTCATGGTGATTGTATATTAGGTGGGATAGGCTTTTCATTAGCAGAAAAATATGAGAAATTACAATATCCAAGGGAGGTTCATATTGCTTTTAATCCTGAAATTAATGAGTATAATGGCAAAATAAAGCCCCAGATGATGATACAAGACTTAAAAACAAATGATTTATAAATAATATGAGGTGTTTACAGTGGAGAAAAAATTACATCAAGGTCATAGACAACGTGTGAAAAATAGATATTTAAAAGAAGGATTAGATGCATTTGAAGATCATCAGGTGCTTGAGATGCTTTTATTTTACTGTATTCCCATGAAAGACACAAATGAGCTTGCACATAAGATGATTAAAGAGTTTGGTTCATTAGCAGGTCTTTTTGAAGCTTCGCCGGATGACATTTGCAGAAGGTGTGGGGTTACAGAAAACACCGCTATCTTAGTCTCAGTTATCCCCTCTTTAGCAAGAAGGTATTTTAAAGGAAAATGGGGAGAAAAGCCACTTTTAAATAGTTCATCTAAAGCGGGAGAATATACAGTATCCCTTTTTACCGGTAGAACGTATGAGGCATTTTATTTAATTTGTCTTGATGCACAAAATAAAGTAAACTATGCAGCGATGGTGCATGAGGGGACGATTAATGAGGCCCCAGTATACCCTAGATTAATTGTAGAGACGGCACTAAGGCATCAGGCAAATAGCGTTATAGTAGCACATAATCACCCTGGAGGCAGCCTGAAACCTTCTTCTGCCGATATTGATGTGACGCAAAGAATTATAACAGCTCTAGAAGCAATTTCTATATCTGTGGTTGATCATATCATTGTTGCAGGGGATAAATATTTAAGCTTTGCAGAAAAAGGATTGTTAAAATGATGGAAA
>SKGK01000065.1 GCA_007117465.1 Clostridia bacterium
ACTAATACCACCAATGCCAATAAAGTGAATATGTGCCCCGAGCTTAAGGGGGGCGAAGGTAAAATCTGTCAAATCAAACACTCCTTATCCTTAAAACGAAATATATTTCTTAATATATTATTCTATATCAAAATGGGAAAAATTACACCTATAATTTTTAAAAAAGTCAAAAATCATACAGAATCTGAATGTTTTTTTGAAAAACATTTGAAATATTCGTGTAATTGTGTATAATAGTAGTAATATTTATTATATTAGATGGTGAGCGGGAGGAAAAATAATGAAGCTACAACGGAGTGAACGAATAGCAGCAATTATTAAGGTGTTAAGTGATAGACCTAATCATGTTTTTACTTTTAATGAATTTACTGAAATGTTTGCATGCGCAAAATCAACATTAAGTGAAGACGTAGATATATTAAGAAATATTATGCATAAGCTACAGCTAGGCAACATAGAAACAATTTCGGGTGCAGCTGGCGGGGTTAAATACTTGCCATTACTTGGGAGTGAGCAAACGAAGAAGGTATTAAAAGATTTATGTAGCTCATTATCTGATAGTGAGCGGATTTTGCCAGGTGGATATGTGTATATGACAGATATTATTTATAATCCTTATATTGTACAGCAGGTAGGGAAAATTTTTGCAGCTGCATTTATACATAAGCAGATAGATTATGTTGTAACAGTTGAGACCAAAGGAATTCCTCTGGCAATGATTACAGCGAGATGTTTAGACGTACCACTCATTATTGTGCGCAGAAACAGTAAAGTGACAGAAGGGTCCACCGTAAATATTAACTATGTATCTGCTTCTAAACGTACGATTCAAACGATGTCTTTATCACGTAGAGCTATTAAAAAAAATGCAAATGTTTTATTTGTTGATGATTTCATGAAAGGTGGTGGCACTGCAACAGGTATTATTGATTTGATGAAAGAATTTGAATCAAATGTATCTGGTATAGCGGTGTTTATTTCAACAAAAAAAACAAAAAAACAATTTTCAGGTGACTATGTATCTTTAATTGTGTTAAATGATGTAAATGAAAGTAATCGAATTATTGATTTAGAAGCAGGTATAAAATTAAACTAAAATGCGTAACCTAAAAATAAATTCATTGGCTAGTATTGAATTTCAAAACTTGTTTAAGGTAAAGGCTTTTGGTGGTATTTATATAGTAAAGACATCACTAAAGTTAGCAGAATATGAATTTGTTTACCTCAATGGAAGGTGGTGACGCATCATGGAAATTACAGATATTCGCATTAGAAAGATTAATACAGAAGGTAAAATGAAAGCCGTTGTATCGGTAACATTTGATAATGAATTTGTAGTACATGATATTAAAGTAATCGAAAGTCAAGAAAAATTATTTGTTGCGATGCCAAGTAGAAAAACCCCAGATGGAGAATTTAAGGACATAGCACATCCAATCAATGCCGAATCGCGTGATCATGTACAGGGAGCCATACTTGAAAAATATGAAACGACTCTTGTGCAAGAACAAGAAGCTGAAGAAGAAATGTCTATGGAATAACACATTTTGCCTAAACTAAAAATAAAACATCAGAACTATTAAAAAGCATCTGTTTAAAAGCAATCGTAGTAGACAGATGCATTTTTTTATTGCCTAAGAAAGTATAAAATTTTTATATTTTCTTAGGCAATAAAAAAATAAGGGTTGCAAAAAAATCAGAAAAGTGAGAGAATAATAACGGTGAAAATATAATAAGGTAGGTGTTTTGTTGTGGAAGAATTATCCGCAATTATTTTAGCGGCCGGAGCAGGGACGCGAATGAAATCGGAAAAACCAAAAGTACTGCATGAAGTATGTGGGAAAACATTAGTAGAGTGGGTTTGTGACGCCGCTTATGGAGCAGGTGTTAAAAATTGCATCACGGTAGTAGGTCATAAAGCGCAGATGGTCATGGATTATCTAGGGAGTAGAGTTCAATTTGCATTGCAAGAGCAACAACTTGGCACAGGACATGCAGTGATGCAAGCAAAGCATCTACTACAGGATAAAAAAGGACATGTTATTGTATTAGGTGGGGATGCCCCACTTGTAAAAGCCGAGACAATTAAAAAAGCACTAGAAAGTCATATTGCTGACAATAATGCAGCTACAGTTCTTACGGCAGAATTATCAGACTCAACAGGATATGGAAGAATTGTAAGAGGCAAGGCGGGGCGTATTGTACAAATTGTAGAGCAAAAAGATGCAACAATAGAGCAGCTGGATATTAAAGAAGTCAACTCAGGGATATATTGTTTTAATATTTCACACCTTCTAGAAGCATTATCTAAGCTTAGCAATCAAAATGCCCAAGGAGAATACTATCTTACTGACACCCTTGAAATTCTTATAAAAGGCAACCATAATGTAGGGGCAATGAAGATTGAGAATGCCTATGAAATACTCGGTGTAAATGATAGAAAGCAGCTTTGGCAGGTACAACAAATACTTAATCAGAATATTATAGAAAAACACATGTATAATGGTGTAACGGTGATTGATCCTAACAACACTTATATTGATGGTAATGTTGAAATTATGAGTGATACTGTTATACATCCAGGGTGCATGATTCAAAAAGCAACCAAAATAGGAGCTAACTGTATCATAGGACCTAATTCACAGATAGAAGGATGTACCATTGAAGATTATGTTGAGATCAAAAATTCAGTGATGGTAGATAGCTATGTAAGTGCACATACAAAGGTAGGTCCCTTTGCATATCTAAGACCGGGGAGTCACATCGGAGAAAACGTAAAAATTGGAGATTTTGTAGAAGTAAAAAATGCTAAAATAGGAAACAATACAAAAATATCACATCTTAGTTATGTAGGCGACGCACAGGTCGGGGAAAATGTAAATATGGGGTGCGGCAGCATTGTTGTAAACTATGATGGCAAGAAAAAGCAGAAAACTATCATTGGAGACAATGCCTTTGTCGGATGTAATGTAAACTTAGTCTCACCTGTAATTGTGCATGAAAATGCTTTTATTGCAGCAGGTTCAACCATTACACAAGAGGTTCCAAAAGATTCCCTAGCGATTGCTAGAGAAAGACAAACGATAAAAAAAGATTGGGTAAGAAAAAGGAGTGGTCAAGATGATACAGTATAATAATAATATCAAAATATTTACAGCAAATTCTAATCCGCAATTAGCAAAAGCCATTGCAGAAAATATCGGTGTTCCCATAGGAAACAACGAAGTAGGTACTTTTAGTGATGGAGAGATATTTGTAAACACAGGAGAAACGGTACGAGGTGCAGATGTTTTTGTGGTACAAGCTACATCGTATCCTGTTAATAATCATTTGATGGAGCTATTGATTACAATTGACGCATTTAAAAGAGCTTCTGCGGGTCGAATAACAGCGGTTATTCCGTATTTTGGATATGCTAGGCAGGATCGCAAATCCAAAGCAAGAGATCCCATTTCAGCGAAGCTAGTAGCAGACTTAATTGCCACTGCGGGTGCAGATAGGGTGCTTACAATGGATTTTCACGCACCTCAAATTCAAGGATTTTTTAATATCCCTGTAGACCATTTATTAGGGCTACCGATTTTATATCGTTATTATGCGTCGAAATTCGAAAATGAAGACGATATCGTAATTGTGTCACCAGATTTGGGAAGTGTGAGCAGAGTACGAAGTTTTGCATCAAGGCTTGAAGCGCCATTGGCGATTATTGATAAACGAAGACCCAAGATAAATGTGGCAGAAGTGATGAATATTATTGGAGATGTCAAAGATAAAAAAGTAATCTTAGCAGATGATATGATTGATACAGCAGGAACCATTACACAAGGGGCTATAGCCTTAAAAGAGCGCGGCGCCAAAGAAATATATGCATGTTGTACACATGGTGTGCTGTCAGGGCCCGCTATTGAAAGAATTCAAGAATCCGTGATTGAAGAACTAGTCGTATTAGATACCATAGCACTACCAGAGCATAAAAAAATTGATAAAATAAAAATATTATCCGTTGCGCCAGTGTTTGCAGAAGCCATCGAAAGAATTCATGATAATCTTTCTGTAAGTACGTTATTTGTGTAGGTCAGTTGGTCAGTTGGACGGTTGGACATGAAAAGATTAAGAACAATAAAGGTAATTAGCGAAGTGAAGTTTCTTGAAGCAAGATAACGAGATTAGAAGGTGATGAAGGATGTATCTAATTGTAGGCTTAGGTAATCCAGGGAATCAATATGTTGGGACAAGACATAATATTGGTTTTGATGCGATTGAGTATATAGCTTCCCAATACCATATTACGCTTTCTAAACTTAAGCACAAAGCGATAATAGGGCAAGGGATGATACAGGGCCATAAAGCAATATTAGCAAAGCCACAAACGTACATGAATTTAAGTGGTGAAAGTATAAGAGAAATTAAAAATTGGTATAATATTGCATCTGATAACATAGTGGTAATATATGACGATATTAGTTTGCCGGTAGGCAAGATACGGATCCGAGGTAAAGGAAGCGCAGGCGGTCATAATGGCATTAAATCCACGATATATCAATTAAACACAGAAAACTTTATTCGTATCAAAGTAGGTGTCGGACAACCTGAACATGCAGATTACGAGCTGGCTGATTATGTACTAAGTCGTTTTGCACCACAGGAAAAAACGTCGATAGCAGATGCAGTGAGTGATACTAGGGATGCTATTGCAATGATATTACAAGCAGGAATGAATCGTGCAATGAATCGTTTTAATTAAGAAAATACATCAGGAGGGCATATATGAAAGGGTTAGCTGATGTACTTTTAACGCTACAAGAGTATCAACAATTACTAGACAGTGTGAAAAAGCAGCAAGGGTCTGTCGGGATAACAGGTGTTAGTGAAACACAAAAAGCGCATTTAATATATGCGCTATATCAGCATGCGCAAAAACCGGCATTAATTGTTACCTATAGTGATATGCAAGCGCAAAAGCTGTACGAAGATCTTCGATTTTTAATGGGACAACAAAATGTAGAGTTATTTCCCGCTAAAGAATTTATTTTTTATGAAATCGAAGCCTATAGTCAAGAAGTGGTACAACAAAGGTTGCAAGTGCTAAATAGATTGTGTGAACACCCAGAAAGGATGCTGATAGTGACGACTATTGAAGCATTGATGCAGCTAGTTACGCCCTATAATGTCTATACAAAGCACAGAAAACGTCTGAAGGTTGGTATGATTTATTCACTAGATACTGCAGCAGAGCAGCTAACAGTGATGGGATATGAACGTGTAGACATGGTAGAAGGGAAAGGACAATTTAGCATACGTGGGGGGATTTTAGATATCTTTCCTGTTGATGCCCAAATAGCGTATAGAGTAGAATTTTTTGACGATGAGATTGACTCTATTAGAGAACTAGATGTAATGTCACAGCGTTCAAATGAAAAAGTAGCGCACATAGTGGTTACCATTGCGCAAGAAGCTGTATTTACGCAGCAAGATGCACAAGGTCTGATAGATAGGATGCAAAAAATCATAACAACAGTAAGTGCTAATACCCAAGAGCATGTAAAAGTGGATATTGAGAAAATACAGCAACAACACTATTTTCCGTCTATAGATAAATACTTACCGATACTGTATAACCAAAATATTACCCAAAATACAGCAACGCTTTTGCAGTACTTGCATAAAGAAGCGATTGTATTTTGGGATGAACCAGCACGCGTCAAACAGCGTGCACAAAACGTAGCGTACATGTTTGATGAAACCATAAAAGATATGCTGGAAAAAGGACTAGCCATCAAACAAAGTGTGGATTTAATCACAAGATATGATGCGCTTTTGACCAGTATAAAACGAGTACAGGTTGTAGCGTTAGGTGCTTTTACAGGTGCGCATACCGAATTAAGACCTGTGAATATGATTAATATGGTTACGAAGACACTGCATTCTTTCCATGGGAAATTAACATTTTTGTACGATGATTTAGCGGCCTGGAAAAAAAAGAGCTATCGGATTGTTATTTTAGCAGGTGAGGTAGGACGCGCAAAAGAGCTGGTAACCCTACTTAGTCAGCAAGGTTTTGACAGTATATATGTCGATACTGTCAAAACGATTCCTCTGCCAGGACAAATTGTCATCACAGCAGGAAGTGTGCATAAAGGTTTTGAGTATCCGCTTATCCAATTTGCAGTGGTAAGTGATAAAGAAATTTTCAAACAACAAAAAAAAGTAAAGAAAAAAAGGTTTAACAAATCATCATCAGCCATTAAAGTCTTTACAGATCTTACAGTAGGAGACTATGTGGTGCATCAAACGCATGGTATTGGACAATATATAGGAATTGAACAATTAGAGGTAGAAGGTGTTAAAAAAGATTATTTAAAAATCAAATATCAAAGAGACGATTTTTTATACGTGCCTACTAGTCAGCTCGATTTAGTCCAAAAATACATAGGTGGAGAAAGCAAAAGAGTTAAACTGCACAAAATGGGCGGGGCAGAATGGACAAAAGTAAAAAGTAAAGTCAGAAAATCGGTAGAAGAACTAGCGGAAGCCTTAATTGTATTATATGCAGAAAGACATACGGCAAAAGGATATGCATTTTCTAAAGATACGCCTTGGCAATACGAATTTGAAGATACTTTTCCATACGAAGAAACAACCGATCAGCTGCGGAGTATTGAAGAAGTGAAAAGCGATATGGAAAAAGAAGTTTCGATGGAGAGACTTATTTGTGGGGATGTGGGATATGGAAAGACGGAAGTGGCCATAAGAGCTACTTTCAAAGCAGTAATGGACGGCAAACAGGTTGCATATCTTGTGCCAACTACCATATTAGCGCAGCAACATTATAGTAATTTTACACAACGCATGAAGGATTTTCCTGTCGCGGTAGAGATGCTAAGTCGTTTTCGCAGTGCTTCACAACAAAAGAGCATTATAAAACGCCTTAAAACAGGAGAAATAGACATTGTAATTGGCACACATCGTATATTACAAAAAGATTTAGAGTTTAAAGATTTAGGATTATTAATTATTGATGAGGAGCAGCGATTTGGGGTAACCCACAAAGAAAAGCTCAAACAAGTACGTAAAAATGTAGATGTGCTTACACTTACGGCAACACCTATTCCAAGGACATTACATATGTCTATGATAGGGGTGCGTGACATGAGTGTATTAGAAGAGCCACCTGAAGACCGTTATCCTGTACAGACGTATGTGATAGAATATAATGATTCAATTATACAAGATGCAATTATTAGGGAAATAAATCGTGGAGGACAAGTATATTACCTATACAATCGCGTAATGGGTATACAAAAAATTGCACAGCAGATCAAACAAATGATACCTGAAGCTCGTGTGGCGGTAGCGCATGGTCAAATGAATGAACATGAGTTAGAAGAAATTATGTTAAAGGTGTTGCAAGACGAAATAGATGTACTAGTATGTACCACTATAATTGAAACGGGGCTGGATATTCCAAATGTCAATACAATTATAATAGAAGATGCAGACAAAATGGGATTAGCTCAGCTGTATCAATTAAGAGGGCGGGTCGGGCGAACCAATCGCATGGCGTATGCCTATATAACATATCGTAGAGATAAAGTGATACAAGAGAGTGCGCAAAAGCGGCTACAGGCAATTAAAGAATTTACAGAATTTGGTTCAGGGTTTAAAATTGCGATGAGAGATCTAGAAATTAGAGGTGCAGGTAACCTTTTAGGTGCAAAACAGCATGGACATATGGAAGCGGTAGGATATGATACGTACTGTAAGATGTTAGAACAAGCAGTCAAGGCTCAAAGAGGAGAAAGCGTGCAGCCAGAAATAGTAAGTACTGTAGATATTAATGTAGATGCATATATTCCAGCTACTTACATCCAAAATCACAATCAACGCGTGGACATATATAAGAAAATCGCATCGATACAAGAACAATCGGATTTATATGAAGTAGAAGAAGAAATAGAGGATAGATATGGTGATTTAATACAGCCGATTAAAAACCTTACACAAATTGCGCTTATAAAGAATATGGCAGCACGTCTGCAAATAGTATCGGTTGCACAAAAAGCAAAGACTATACAAATACAGTTTATGCATAAATCGATAGTTGATATGGATACTATTTTTAAGCTATGTGAAAAATTTAGCGGAAAGCTTTTGTTTACGGCAAGTGATAAGCCCTATTTAACATACAAAGACATCCCTAATAATGCGGCAACACTTTTAGATAATATTAAGATTGTATTACAAGCGCTGAAAGAATTGCAGACAAGATAAATTTTGAGTATAATGATAGTATGTACAGCGTATACGATATTTCGTGCAACGTTAATTACAATAATTTGAAGGAGTTGTTATACTTGGAGAAGTGGAAAATACAATTGATGATTACGTTATTGCTATTTACACTTGTTTTTGCAGGATGTGGCGGTGTCAATAGTACGCAAGAGGTTGCAAGTGTCGGCGAGGAGAAAATTACAGCACAAGAATTTACCTTTTTTCTATATACGGTAAAAAGCCAGATGGAGATGCAGGCAAACGAGCAAGAAGTTTCTAGGTTTTGGGATACAGAAGAAGCGATAGATGCAGCAAGACAAAAAGCATTAGAAGAAGTTGTTAAATTCAAAGTTCAGCTTCAAAAAGCAAAAGAACTAGGCATTGAATTGACTGAACAAGAAGAACAACAGATTCAGGAACAAAGACAAAGCTATATTAGTAATTTAGGTGGGAGAGACAACTACAACGAGCAGTTAGCTGAAATGGGGCTAAATGACAAAGGTTTTATGGAACTGCTAGAGAATTCTAAGATTGTGGAAAAACTTTTTACCAAGGTTAGCAGTGAAGGAACAGAATATAATATATCTAAAGAGCAAATTAAAGATTATTATGAGCAGAATAAAGAAATGTTTAAAATACAGCCAACAGCTTTGACAAAGCATATTTTACTAAGCATTATAGATGATAATCGACAGCCACTGCCGGAAGAGCAGCAGCAACAAGCCAAAGAAAAAGCAAAAGAGGTATATGCGCGCTTGCAAGAGGGAGAAGATTTTGATGCCTTAATGCATGCATATTCTGGAGATCCAGGTCTTGAGTCTAATCCTGATGGATATGAAGTAATGCGCGGCATTGGGTTTGCACCAGCCTTTGAAGAAGCAGCATTTACATTGGAAGTAGGGGAATTTAGTGAGATTATTGAAACAGAATTTGGATATCATATTATTAAGGTAGAGAGTCGTGAAGAATACTATCAATTAGATGAATACGTGCAGGTGTTTATAGAAGAGCAGCTTATACGGAATCAATATGAAAAACAAGTGAAAGAATGGAAGCAGGAGCTACCGCCTGTTGTATCCAATCAAGAAGTTTTGCGTAAAATTCAATAAATAGGATAATAAAAACAATCGAACAATGTTCGGTTGTTTTTTTGTCTAAATTTATATAAATATCCATTTGGGCACTTATACATGTATAAAAAACCAATAAATATTAAATAATATGAATGTTATTAAATATTCAAAGGAGGTAATTTATGTGAAAGCAACGGGGATTGTCAGAAGGATAGATGATTTAGGTAGAGTGGTTATCCCAAAAGAGATTAGAAGAACCATGCGCATAAGAGAAGGAGACCCACTAGAAATATTTACAGATAGAGAAGGGGAAGTTATTTTAAAAAAGTATTCCCCAATTGGCGAATTAGGAAATTTCGCTACCCAGTATGCAGAAACGCTTGCTAAAACCAGTGGGCATATTATATGCATTACAGATAAAGATGGTGTTATAGCAGTATCAGGAGCACCTAAAAAAGAATTTACAGATAAGAAAATAAGCATTGATGTTGAAAAAGTAATGCAAGGAAAAAATATGTTTGTAGCACAGCATAATGATGAACACAAGGTATCATTAGTAGAAGGAATGGATGAAAAGTATACGACAGCTATTGTAATTCCTATTATTTCTGAAGGTGATACAATTGGAACTGTAGCATTTTTAAGTAATGATCCAAATGCTAAAATGGGAGAAGTAGAAAGCAAGTTAGCACAATCAGCAGCAGGTTTTCTAGGAAAACAAATGGAACAGTAAGGGTAATATTAAAAAACAGATAGCAAATAATTTGCTATCTGTTTTTTGAGTTTTTTATCGGCGCACATTTTATTTTTGAAGAATATTATTCCAATCACTGTACTACAAGGCTAAGAGCCTATAAACTTGCTATGGGCAGCATCAAACTCGCTAACGCTCAAACAAAAGATGCAGCTTCTCCTTCGCTACGTTAATGGGCTCTAAGCCTTTCCGTAATGTTCATTCCATAATATTCTTCAAAAATAAAATATGCGCTTACTTTTTATTTTATGCTTTCATTTTACCTACAATATTGGTATAATAGATTGAGAAATATTACGGTATCCATAAAGTATAAGGAGTGTGTCACGTTGAATAGATTACAGAACCAATTACATAAACAGACTTTTTTACAAGGAGCAATTATTTTAATTTTAGCAAATGCAACAGTGAAAATAATAGGTGCCATTTTTAAAATTCCACTTACCTATCTTATAGGACCAAGTGGTATGGGCATATATGGTTCTGCATATGAAATATGGAAATGGCTTTTTATTATTGCTACCGCGGGGTTTCCAGTTGCAGTCTCTAAAATGGTTTCTGAGAGTACAGCGATAGATAATAGAGAAGAAGCACATAAAATTTTTCGAGTAGCTTTTTGCCTATTGATTGTAGTAGGACTAGCGGGAACGGCAATATTATTTTTTGGAGCAGAGATATTTGTAAATCTAATTGGAAATTCACGGGCGCGTTTAGCGGTTGTTGCGATGTCGCCGAGTCTATTTTTTGTAGCGATAATGTCTGCTTATAGAGGTTATTTTCAAGGGCTTCAAAATATGATTCCAACGGCAGTATCAGAAGTGATAGAAGTAATGGGGAAATTAGTGATAGGCTTTTTATTAGCGTACCTTTGGCTTAATAAAGGTGTTGAGTATGCTGCTGCAGGTGCTATTTTAGGCGTGACGTCGGGTACACTTTTAGGCTCTGTGGGATTATATCTTATCTATCAGTTTTCTAAAAAACATGTATATGGAGAAATGCAAGCGTCTATCAATAAAAAGTGCAAAGTACGAAGTGCTAGAGAAATTCTTAGGGAGCTCGTTCGCATTGCAATTCCTATTACAATAGGCGCTTCGGTCTTTAGTTTAACTAGCCTGATTGATGCCATGATGATTATGAATCGTTTACAGTCGATAGGGTATTCTGAAAGTCAATCTCTGGTGCTATTTGGATATTTACAATATGCGATACCGCTTTTTAACCTTCCGCCTACGCTTATTGTGGCGCTTAGTATTAGTATTGTGCCAGCGATTGCCAATGCATTGGCAGGAAACAACTTACTAAAAGCAAAAGCAACCACGGAATCAGCGCTTCGGCTTACGGTGCTTTTTTCTCTTCCAGCAGGGATGGGACTATTTTTATTATCAGGACCTATTGTAGAACTTATTTACAGAGATGTGGGTGCTGAAAATATTTTACAGATACTAGGGATTGCCGTATTATTTGTTTCTATTGTATTAGTTACCAATGCGATGCTGCAGGCATCAGGAAAAGTTATGATACCTGTAAGAAATATGCTGATTGGCGGAGTGTCTAAGGTACTGATTAATTATTTTGTGCTAGGAATGCCAGAGGTGAACATTAACGGTGCGCCGATTGGCACCACTGTATGCTATTTAATTATTACAGTGCTTAATTTAATAGAGGTGCGCAAGGTAACGAAAGCTGAATATCACTTTGTAGATTTTGTTATTAAGCCATTTATATCAGCCATTTCTATGGGTGTTGCAGTTGTCTTTACGTATAATCAATTAATGCTATATTTACAAAGCAACTCGCAAGCTACTATAGGGGCTATTTTTGTCGGGGCCAATATTTATGGACTGATGCTATTAGCAATCGGAGCGATTAAGAAAGAAGATATTCTAATCATGCCAAAAGGAAAGGCAATATTAAAACTATTAAATAAATTTGGGCTGATGAAGTAGGGAATAGTAGTGAAGGGTTAGTGACGCGTACGGGGAAAACAATAAAAAGCATTTGGAAAGGAAGAATGAAAAGATGACAGAACGAAAATATACATTTAAAGATTTGCTTGATATTATGAAAAAGCTGCGTAGTGAAGATGGGTGTCCGTGGGATAGAGAGCAGACACATGAGACGCTCAAAAGGTATTTGATTGAAGAAACTTATGAAACGCTTGAAGCGCTTGATAGTGGGGATAAGTATAAATTTTCAGATGAACTAGGAGATTTGCTACTTCAAATTGTTTTTCATGCCCAAATAGGCAGTGAACAGGGGACTTTTAACATCGAAGATGTTATTTCATGTGTGTGTCAAAAGATGATAGATCGTCATACGCATGTGTTTGGAGTAGAGAAGGCTGAAACTTCGGATGAGGTGCTAGATAACTGGGAACAGATTAAAAAGCAGGAAAAAGGTCTTAAAAACCACACGCAGGTACTGCAAGATGTGTCTTCGTATCTTCCTGCCCTTATGCGTAGTTATAAGGTGCAAGATAAGGCTGCGAAGGTAGGTTTTGATTGGGATGATGTAGAAGATGCATTTAA
>SKGK01000166.1 GCA_007117465.1 Clostridia bacterium
AATCATGGTAGCTTTAGAGTTATACTTCATAACATCCAAAATAACCCCTTCTACGGTAGAAGTGTCAAAGTAGTTTCTATCAGGATCATAATTGGTTGGCGTTGCAATCACCACAAATTTTGCATCCTTATAAGCTTCTTCTTTATTAAGTGTTGCTGTTAAGTTTAAGTCAATATTTTTAAAATAATTCTCAATTTCTGGATCTGCAATTGGTGAAATACGCTTGTTAATCATATCAACTTTTTCTTTTATTACGTCCAGAGCATACACTTCATGATTTTGTGCAAATAGTGTTGCATTGGATAATCCTACGTACCCAGTTCCAACGATTGTTATTTTCATCCTGTTATCCTCCAATAAAACATAATTAATCCAAACTTCTTTTTGCGATTTCTGAATATAAAAATTCATTTCTTCTTTTGTCCAAAGCACTTGTTTGTAGTTTTTTATACTTGCATGGATTGTTCACTAAATCATATATTTTGTCGTACATTTCACTAACATCATCTTTCTTAAGAAAAACACAGTTTCCACCAATGTCTATATGACTTGTTCCTGGCCATCTTTTTACCATTAACGGTATCCCCAATGCAACTACCTGTTCCCAAAAAACTGAATGTCTTCCTGGAAATACTACTAGGTCCGCTGATGCAAAATATTTAAGATTTTCTTCAGCTTTAACCCAACCTATGTACTGAACTTTTACTCCGTCAGCTAATTCGTTAACTTTATTCTGCAACTCTTCTACTACAGAACCAAAAACAATAAGTTTAACATCTTTTCTATCAATATTTTTAACTGCCTGCATTAAAAGAAGTGTTTGCTTTTTGGCTTGATCTATTTTCCCCCCCGTCATTATTAAAAAATCCTTTGTTTTTATATTATACTTATTTCTAATGAACTTTATAGATGTTTCATCACGAGCTTCTTTTATGTTTTCATCATCTGCACCCATAACCAATAACTCTACCTTTTCACTTGGTAGTTTATAAATATTCTTTAAAAACTCCACCCTTGCGGGAAGAACACCATAAAATTTATGTGTAAAAGGTTCAATTAGGTTAGAATAATATCTCCATATAATCTTATGTAAAATATTTCTAGAAACCCAATTGCTCGCACTATTAGAAAAATCTGCGTGATTATCAACAAGTATTTTAACTTCTGTGTGTTCTTTTACATATTTAATAACTTGTTTTATATCCACAAACTGAGGTCCATGAACAAATATTATGGTAGGACATTCATTCTTAATATTTTCATAAACATCTTTGTATTTTTTGAACTTACTTTTGAAGTTGGTATAATATTTATTCCTCAACCTTATGACCTTTATGTCGTTTTCATTATAGTATGCTTTTCTATTATCATAAACTATTTCTCCCTGAATATTTCTAGTGTAGGATGATGTTAATATAACTACATTATTTCCATTAATTTTGTGGTATTTTGGTAGTAAGTTATCTTGATAGTTCCATCTATCTGTTAACGGACTATTTAAGCAAATATGTAATATTTTCTCCATTTTAATAATCCCCTTTCGACTTTACCAATTATTATGAAAACAGATGATGAACATCATCAATATTTGGTTGTGTGTTAGATTTTGCTTTAGCGTATAAAAAGGCTTTATAAGACAAATTAATGTAGTCTTCATTGTTCAAGTCTATACATTTTTGTATAGTTTCAGAAAGTTCTCTATTATTATAAAGGCTTATATCCCAGCCAATATTTAGTTCAGCTAAATTTTTCCAAGGTGTTTTATCGCTTATAATAACTGGACATCCGCCTATCAATGACTCTGAAATAACATGACCAAAATTCTCTCCAAGAGTCGGGAATAATAAAAAGTGATGATTATAAAAAACAGTCATAAGTTCCGAATGCTTTGCAATACCTTTGTAATTTACTGTAATGTTCGAAGGTTGAACTTTAATAATTTTTTTGCACCTTCGCCAATATTCATTATCTTCAATTGGTCCATATATATTGAATTCTACTTCGCCCTTAACATTATTAAGCAATTTTACAGCTTGTATTAAATTTTTCTTAGGGTGTATTCTCGATAGAAATACAAACTTAGCTTTCCCCTCATCTTTATACAGTTCCTTATTGTATTCTAAATTAGAGTAGTTTGTTGTTAAATTATTTGCAGTTCGCACCTTTACATTTTTACCAATAGTTTGTTTTATAAGTTCTTCTTCTTCTTTTGTTGTTGCATGCCATATTACATTATTATATAATTTCAACAGCTTTATCATCTTAATAAAAAGCCATTTTTTTGTTCGCTTAAGGTTTATTGCTCCAGTTGAGAATTCTCCTCTAGGTGCCAAGATTATTGGCCGGCGAGTTATTTTACGAGCCCTTTTCAATATAACTGGTATGATACTAAATCTAAATGAGAAAAAACTATTTAGATAAAGAACATCATAGTCGATGGAGTTTATTGTCTTTGATATTTTTTTCCAAGTAAAATTTTCCTTGTTTGTATAAAAAACACTAATATCACCAACATCAACCCATTCATCTTTTTTTACATCGGAGTATGGCTCTATATCTCCCAAATCTCGATCGCTTGTTATAATATAAAAGTCATAGACATCGTATAAGTTATCTACCAAGTTCTTGATTGACCTTATAGGCCCTCCTCCCTTTATTCCCGGAAGATAATATCCTGTAATTATCATAATTTTTTTTTTCATTCTTCCCCCCCCCAAACAGTTCTATTTACATAATCCGTATATGATAATATAATTCTCAACACCTTATCCGATACATTAAGTTTACTATAATCTCCAACTAATCTTAAAGTACTTTTTACTTGTGATTCTAGCACTTCAAGTCCCTGAAGAATTCTTTCTTTCTTAAGCCCAACCATAATCACTGAAGCCTCTTCCATAGCTTCAGGTCTTTCATGTGCTTGTCTTATATTTAGAGCTTTAAACCCTAGTATTGATGATTCTTCACTGACTGTACCGGAATCACTTAGGACAGCTTTGGCACTTTTTTGAAGACTTATATAATCATTAAACCCGAGAGGTTTCATTGTATTAACTAACTGATGAAATGTAATCTTTTTTGCAGCAATTATTTTGCTTGTTCTTGGGTGTGTGCTAACTATTATTGGCATTTGATATTTTTTAGCAATTTCATTTAAAGAATCCACTAAATCCATAAAATTTTGTTCTGAATTAATGTTTTCTTCTCTATGAGCAGATACTACAAAGTATTTATCTTTTTCAAGATTCAATCTTTTTAATACATTAGATTTTACAATATCATCTTTTCTTGAATTAAGGACTTCATACATAGGACTTCCAGTTTTAATAATTCTGTCAGCTGGCAAGCCTTCTCTTAGTAAATATTCTCTAGCAATGGAACTATATGGTAAATTGATATCAGCAATATGATCTACTATTTTTCTATTAGTTTCTTCAGGTACTCTTTGATCAAAACATCT
>SKGK01000016.1 GCA_007117465.1 Clostridia bacterium
TAGATAATATATGCAAACGTATTTTTCAATTGCGATTTTCAGAATAGAGAGAGATAAGGCATATGCATATATGTCAAAAGTTATGATGAATCAGTTGCCCTCGAAAAAAGAATAAAAAAAATAGCTATTAGGGGAGGGTTAAGCATGATAGAAATTGAAAAACCGAAAATAGAATGCGTAGAAGTTAGTGAAGATTTTACGTATGGTAAATATGTTGTAGAGCCACTAGAAAGAGGCTATGGCACAACATTAGGAAACTCACTTAGAAGAATACTTTTATCTTCTTTGCCAGGGGTTGCGGCAACTTCCATTAAAATGGATGGTGTGCTTCATGAATTTTCAACCATTCCTGGTGTCAAAGAGGATGTAACAGAGATTATTCTCAACATTAAAAATATTGCGGCAGAAATACATGCAGATGCACCTAAAGTAGTGTATATTGAATCAGAAGGCGCAGGAGATATCAAGGCAAAAGACATTAAGGTAGATGCAGATGTTGAAATCCTAAATCCAGATCTGCATATTGCTACTCTTAATGAAGATAGCAAACTGTATATTGAGATAACACTCGATAAAGGTAGAGGTTACGTTTCTGCTGAAAAAAATAAGGTGCAGGGGCAACCAATAGGTATGATACCTGTAGATTCTATTTATACACCTGTTCATAAGGTGAATTATACAGTAGAAAATACACGTGTAGGTCAAGTAACTGATTATGATAAACTTACATTAGAGATTTGGACTAACGGCACGATTAAGGCAGATGAAGCAATAAGCTTAGGTTCTAAGATACTGAGCGAGCATCTTAATCTATTTATTGATCTTTCGGACCAAGCAAGAAATACAGAAATCATGGTAGAAAAAGAAGAGACTAAAAAAGAGAAAGTGCTTGAAATGACAATCGAGGAACTTGACTTATCTGTAAGGTCATATAATTGCTTGAAACGTGCAAGTATTAATACAGTAGAAGACCTTATAAATCGCAGTGAAGACGATATGATGAAAGTAAGAAACCTAGGAAGAAAATCGTTGGAAGAAGTGATACAGAAGTTAGAAGCGCTTGGACTATCACTGGCACCTAACGAAGAAGCTTAATAAAAGTACGTGTTCGTATATTGTGATGGCATATACATTAGATCGAAGCAAAGGAGGAGTGTTGATGCCAGGTCAAAGAAAACTAGGTCGTCCAACCGACCAAAGAAGAGCGATGCTCAGAAATCTTGTAACGTCTTTTTTGGAAAACGGTAAAATAGAGACTACCGAAACAAGAGCAAAAGAGACAAGAAGCTTAGCAGAAAAAATGATTACGCTAGGCAAAGAAGGTACTATTCATGCAAGAAGACAAGCGCTTGCATATATCACCAAGGAAGATGTTGTTAAAAAATTGTTCGATGAAATCGGACCTAACTATCAAGAACGTCAGGGTGGATATACACGCATCATCAAAGCGGGACCACGTCGTGGCGACGGAGCAGAAATGGCGATTTTAGAACTAGTATAAAAGAACACACAGGGGACGGCTCTCCTGTGTGTTCTTTTATAGAAAAATAAAATGGGGGATGAGAAAATGGTTGATAATAAACGCTTTAAGATTCAGCCAAAACATGTTTTTGCTTTGGTGATTATGTATTTAGTATCTACATGGATATTATCTTATTTGATTGATATACGAAATATTTTTAATTTGCAAAGATATGTACGCAATTTTCATAGAGGGCTACTTTGGTTTCAGCTCTATAAAGAGGCGCAAATTACTGAAATATTGCAGTGGTCCTTCTTAGGTAGCAGTATGCTCATGTGTGGATATATGTGGGGAAAGCTAAAAACGATGGGAAGTCAGTATACGTATAAATTCTTTCTATTTATGGGACTTGGGTCAACCATAATGATGATGGAAGATGCGGGAAATGTGCGACATAATATGAAAGAGTACACACACTACCTTTTTGGTGCGACTACAACTGTTACGGTAATGACTGAGATGGTATTTTATACAATGTTAGGGGCAATTATGATGTTTGCCATTATTGGATATGGGCCTTATGTATGGCACGCAGTGAAGACAAGATTTTATCTTATTACAGGCTTTGGGGCTTACATGGTTGCTTCTATTGCTTCAGCAACAAGAGATATCAATGATTGGTACGAGATTGCTGGAAAATGGATCCATGAAGTCGTCTTTCACAATATCATGTTAGATCGATTTGGGTATGTTGGTTTTTATATTATGGATGTGCTAATAGAAGAGTCGATAGAACTAATCGGTGCTAGTGCTATTTTTTGTGGTATCTTTGCCTACCTTAGGTTTATAGAAGATAACAAGGAATTAATCGACCAAGAATACCAATTAAATGGACTTTTTGCACGTTTGATGAGACACCCACGCAGTATATTGGTAAGAAAATCAGGAGGACATCATGGACTTTAAAGGTAAGGTGTGTGTTGTCACAGGGGGTGCAAACGGCATCGGTAGGTGTATCTCACTTACCTTTGCAAAAGCGGGTGCCCATGTGGCAATCATCGATTTAGATAAAGACCAAGGGGAAAAAGTGTTAGTGGATATAACAGCGCAAGGTGTGAAGGGAATATTCTTTTGTGGTGATATTGCTAAGAAAGAAACGCTTGATAAATTTGCAGAGGAAGTCATAAGGACATATGGTAACATTGATTATCTAATTAATAATGCATGCCTAAGTCGTAGCGGCATCTTAAGCGGGTGTGATTATGAAGATTTTAACGATGTCCTAAACGTAGGGATAACGGCGCCTTATATGCTATCTAAACTGTTTTTACATGCATTTGCTGCAGGCGGTGCGATTGTCAATATCTCTTCAACAAGAAGCACGATGTCACAGGCAGATACCGAAAGTTATACAGCGGCAAAAGGGGGTATTTCGGCGCTAACTCACGCACTTGCGATAAGTCTTGCAGGCAAAGTGCGTGTCAACAGTGTAAGTCCTGGCTGGATTGATGTTGCTGATAATAATGTCAGTCATACACAGCCAGATAAAAGCCAGCACCCAGTAAAACGCATTGGCAAGGCTAGTGATATCGCACGTGCGGTGATGTTTTTGTGTGATGCACAAAACGACTTTATAACGGGTGAAAATATTACTGTCGACGGCGGGATGACCAAACAAATGACATATAGTGGCGAAAATGGTTGGGTGTATGAAGGGAAATAACAATATTATCTAACGAAGGGCAATGCAGAAAAACTACCAGTTGTGATAACTAGGTAGTTTTTTATTGCCTAAATTTGACGAATTATTTCCTGGGAAATTAGCACATTTTGGTGAAGTTTGCAAAAAAGGTAATCAAAGGGACGGTTCTTATGATTACACATGATTACACAACAATTTTCGTCATAAATATATGCGAACTTGCTTTTTTTTACAAAAGTGATATAATAGATAAACAGGTAAACAATAGAA
>SKGK01000014.1 GCA_007117465.1 Clostridia bacterium
CTGAAGAGATTCTAAAAGCCGATGCGGTGCTGATCGCCTTCGGTTTCCGCCCCAGTCCAGCGCCTTGGTTTACCGAATACAACATCGGTATGCATGATGACGGTCGTATCGACACCAGCCCGCAACCCAAACAAGCCGGACGCTTTGCTTTCCAAACTACTAACGCGAAAATCTTCGCCGGTGGTGATATGGTCAGAGGATCTGACTTAGTGGTAACTGCAATTGATGAAGGGCGTAAAGCGGCAGAGGGGATGTTGGATTATTTGGGGGTTTGAGACAGCCGCTTGTACTCTGACTGAAATTGTTAAAGTGACACGTTTTGAATAGCAAGGTGACCATTTGTGTCACCTTACTATTTTGCTGTAAACGCACTTCTACATCTAAATTTTTAAAATTGTAGATAATTCAGTCTATTGCATCTATTTGTTGATAGAAATCAGTAGTTGGCATAAGAAATGCTTTATCATTAATACCTAGATACACCTGTTGATGTGATGCATGGCAGGGTTGCCAGTAATGGTCAAACCGTATCTTTTAAATGTGAAACTCAATGGAGAGTGAAAAATGAAACATCAAGTACGTAGACAGACGGGTTTTACCCTGATTGAATTGATGATCGTTGTGGCGATCATTGGTATTTTGGCGGCGATTGCGTTGCCTGCTTATCAGGATTATACGACTCGTGCAGAAGTTACCGAAGGTATTTCAATTGCTAGCGGTGCAAGAACTACGGTTACTGAGAACCTATTGACCGGCGCTTCGAATCCCTGCGCGTCTGTGGCTGTTGGTACACAGGTTGGCAAAACAACTTTAACTTGTGATACAACTACTGGTGCGTTAACTGCTACAGTTGCTACTTCAGCTGTTGGTGATGTTGCAGTAGTTTTTACACCTGCTGGTGATGGTGTAGATAGTGCTGGTATTTCTTGGGTTTGTACTGCCGCTGAAGATTCACACAAATATGTCCCAGCTTCATGCCGTAATGTAACATCAGGTTAATATTTCTAATATAAACTGTGTATTGTAGACATTAGATTATACTTGCTGTTAGAAATAAGGTAGTTGAAAGCCCCACTTTTTGAGTGGGGTTTTGTTTTTATGGTATTAGTAGTTATCAAACTATAGGGGATATTATTTTTTACTATGAATACTTCTTATTTACTAAATTCGTGTTTTCTTGGAACTAAGGTCAATATAAGGTGTGATTCGCAGAACGGACTAAAAATTGAATATATTGCCTGAGTTCACGTTCAATACCTATAATTATTACTTTATTTTATGAATATTAACCCTATAAGTGCATGTTTGTTGTTTTGTTTATCGCTGATTTTTTTTTCACTGAGTAGTGTTATTTCTTTCACTGGCTTTTCAAACTGGCATGATCAGCAACGTGCCTTTCAGATGGCTTTACTTATCTTATCGTCTCTTGTTTTTTTTACGCTAAAGATTAATAGGTTGGAAAATAAAATTTCAACACTGTTGATTCTTATATTTTTAATAGGCGTGACATCTGCAGTTTTGGCTCCTTATCTATATTGGTCATCCTTAGAGGTAGTGAAATACTTTCTGTTGGTAATATTAGTGTTAGTGGTTAGGTCGATTGCCAAAAGGGTTTATTTTCAACACTTTGTTTTCTGGTTGGTTGCAAGTATCGCGTTTATTTTAATCTCAAAGAGCTTGTTGAATTATATCTTTGATCTGCTAATAGGTGTTCAGCGTTTTGATATAAGATCTATCTATTATGGTTTTGATAATCCTCGTTTCTTTGGCCAATTTCAGGTTGTCTCTATACCTATTATAGGGTTCTTGTGCTCGTTATCGCGATCTAAAGATTTTAAGTGTTCAACTCTAGTTAATAGTTTGCTTTTGTTTGCTTTAATAGCGCAGTGGTCTTTTGCTTTTGCATTAGGTAGTCGAGGTGTTTGGTTAGCGCTTGGGTTAACCTTTGCTTTTATTTTTCTTGCTAAGAAAGAATATAGACAGATTATTAAACTGCAGTTGATTACGCTTCTTGTTGGCTTTTTATTATATTATTTAATGTTCAACCTAATACCAGATTATATGGCTACTGACGCTAGAGTCTATGACAGCTTGCGTCAAACCAGTTCAGGACGAATTGAGTTATGGTATGAATCTGTAAACCTAGCAATCGAAAATTTATTCCTGGGTATTGGTCCCATGCACTTTGCTAGTTTACACAGTGCTATAGTGGCGAATCCCCATCAAATGTTTCTCCAATTTCTTGTGGAATGGGGAGTGTTTGCAATGATACTTATGTTAGTGTTGACAGTGTGGGGTGTGTTGCATTCAGCTAACTATGTCATTAGAAATAGAAATGCTGATAATTTTGATGTCACTTTGTTTGCTTCTATCGTAGCTGTTTTAATGCTAGCGCAAGTTGATAGTGTATTTGTTATGCCATACATTGAAGTATGGTTGGCTGTTCTTATTGGGCTAGGCTTTTCTCGTTGGGAGACAGGAGGCAAGCAGACAATATCTCACCACTCAAAGATATTTTTACTACCATTATTAGTTATTTCTGGCGTTTTATTTATGTTCGCACTGAATGATCGATTTTATCAAGATACCAAGGGCTTTTACATATTGAAAAACCATGAAAATATTGCAAATACCAAGAGTCCTCGTTTTTGGTTGCAGGGTCGCATTCCGATGACGGCTATAGAGTAAGTGCCCAGCCGTTCAAAAACAATGTAGAATCTTACTAAATTACGATTCAGATTCCTTTTCGCGAGTTTATCAAACGATTTTTGAAGGGTGGAAGTCTTTTGAATAATACAAAAAATAGACTCAATATCTGTCAAAAACGCGTCATTATTCGTGTACTACTTCTTTCACAGCTGTTGGCTCTCTTGTTGTCTCTAGCACCTGGAGCTTGGGGTCAAGATTTCTGGTTGGGGTGGTTATTAGTAAGTTTTTGCCTTTTGTGGGTTTCATTGGTTAGCCTGTTGCTGTTGTGTGTCTGTACCAAGATATTTCTAATGGTTCGTCCAAGAATATTGTTAATGCTTGGTGTTTTTATTCTGCTAGCTGTCACCAGTTTGTTTAGTTATCTTGCATATCCTTTGCTGAGTGCATGGGGTGGGTTACATGATTTAAGTCAACATGCATTTACCCTGAATAGTCTTGCTTTTGTCTCTGTGTTAGCAGTGTTGGGTTCGCTCTATATTAATCTTTATCTCGACGGTATTGAGCGTGTGCAAGCACAAGCTAGTGCCGAATTAATGGCGCTACATGCACAGATTCGCCCCCATTTTTTATTTAACTGCTTAAATACGGTAGCTGAGTTAATTCACGACTCACCTAAAGAGGCTGAACAAGCTACATTGAATTTAGCATCACTTTTTCGAGCGGCACTTGATGCAGATGGAATGAGTTCGCTTGCTGCTGAAATAGAGTTATCAAAAAAGTAC
>SKGK01000175.1 GCA_007117465.1 Clostridia bacterium
ACAAGAGCTATATTCTCATAGATACTATCACTAATAAGGTAAGGCATCTGAGGTACATAGGAAAATTGATTTCTTAATGTACTTAAATCATAGGACTTAATATCTCTTCCTGAAACGTTTATAGTACCACTTTGTATGTCGTATAAACGCATCATCAACTTTACAACGGTACTTTTACCGCCTCCACTAGCGCCTACTAGAGCAATGTTCTCACCCTTTTTAATCTTAAAGCTGATATTGTCTAGGACTTTTGTGTCGCCATAGGAAAAGGTAACATTCTTAAACTCAACAGCTATAGGGCACTCTTTAGCATCGCACATTTCACCACTTTGTTCATCCGGTAATTGAAAAAGCTTATAAACACGATTAATAGATGCCACAATCCCTTGATACCGAATTGTAAGCTGTCCAACATCCATTAAACTTAAAGATATCCCCATGGCAATTGGCCATAGTGCTAGCATCTGAGGTAAGTCCATTTCTCCTTGATGTACTAGCACCAAACCAAAGATGAAGGCACCTGTATACGAGATGGTAAAACCAAGGGCTTCAAAAATACGTGCTATCATAAGTATTACCGTCGTTTTCATTCCAGCATCATAGGCACGGTCGACAGTCTGATCATGTCTTTTTTTTGCCACGGAAAACATTTTAAAGATCCGTATTACAAAAAAACCTTTTAGAATATCTGAAAAACGAGCTGTTGCTTGTGCACTTACTTCTCTTTGTAATTGGGCGTACAGTCTAGACTTTTTCCTTAGGGTTATAACTATTATAAGATATATAATTCCTGCTGCCAAAGAAAACCAAGCATATAATGGATATCTTGGCATGATGATAATAATTCCTCCTAACATCTGAAAAATTATCCCGATCAAAGTCATAAAAAACTCTTTATACGATTCTGTTGCTGTATCTGCATCTTTACCCACTAATGCCATCCAGTCGCCGCTATGCCTTTCATTCCATAAATTCATTGGAATTTTTGTTAGTTTTTCAGTAATAGCCATTCTAAAGTTCATATCAATATGGGCAACAGCTCTTCCTGTAATAGCAGTACCAAAAGATGCCATTAAGATGACTCCTGTAACCCATGCAAAAATTGTAAGTATTTTTACCCAAAGATCATAAATATTCATATCAATACTAATGGTAGCTGTCACTGAAAACAATTGTCCCATAACAATATTTTCTACAAATTTATAGCTTGAAACAAGCAATACTCCAGTACAGTACAAAACAATTCTTGTTTTTATAAATTGAAACATAAAAACTGCTCTGTCAATTCCTAAATATTCTAAAAGACTTGATTTATTAAACTTTTTTTTATCCTTAGGCACTTACATAATCCCCCTTCTCATCATGTAATTGTTGTTGGTAAAGATGCCTATAGATATTATCACTGGCTATAAGCTCTTTATGGGTTCCAATCTGAACTAGTCTTCCATTATCAAGAACAATAATTCGATCGGCTTTCTGAATTGTTTTAAGTCGGTGAGCTACAACAATTGTAGTCTTACCTTTTGATAGCTTTTCGATTGAACGTTGTAACCCTGCTTCTGTCACAGAATCTAGAGCACTAGTTGGCTCATCCAATAATAATATAGGTGCGTTTTTCAAAAAGGCACGAGCTATGGTTATTCTTTGTCTTTGTCCTCCAGAGATATTATCACCTTTTTCACCAAGAATAGTGTCTATCCCTTCAGGTAGTTGTTCTATAAAACTACTGAGTTCAGTAAACGATATGGCATGGGTCAATTCATCTTCTGTCATTGTCTCTTTCACAGAAGAAAGATTCATTCTAATACTAGCAGGGAAAACAAATAGATCTTGAAAAACTATAGCAATTAAATCACGTAATGCCTCGAGATTCCAATCTGATATCTTTTGACCATAAATTTTGATATTTCCTGAGTCAGTTTCATAAAAGCCCATCAAAAGCTTTAAAATAGTAGACTTGCCACATCCGCTCTGTCCCACTAGAGCTATGGTTTCTCCTTTTTTTATCTCAAATGAAATATTACTTAATGTATTATCTTTATTAGCGTAGGAAAAAGAAACATCATCAAATGAAACAACTATATCTTCATCACATGAAATAGCACCATTGCCATCAGCTCTTTCATTCGGCTTTTCTAGTATGTTGATTATCCTTTCAGCTGAGGCTTCTGCTCTTCTAGTAGCAACAACAAACTGTGCAGTATGGTTAAGGATATTACCTATTCGTTTAATAGCAATTTGAACAAAGCTAACAAGAAAACCTGCCGTTATCCATCCGTTAGCTAAATAAAAAATACCTACTGCAGCCGTTATAAAACCAGGGATAAAACTCCCAAAGATAGAAATCCCGTGAATAACAGCAGTGCTAAATGCAGCTTTCTTTTCTACATCAGCTCTTCTTTTTAAATCCTTAGTAACCCTTTTTCTCATAGTTTCTTCAATGGCATATGTTTTTATTAATTCCGGATTCAATAAAATTTCTTGTATACTAATCATAGATTTTGCGACAGATTCCCTTTCTTCTCGAATAAAACCGGACAGTGATTTAGATAACTTTGAGAGCAAAGGTGCTAAAGCAATAATCACAGGGAATACAATAATTGTCAGTGACACACTTTGAGTCAATCCATAAATAAACATACCCACTGCATAAGCTATCAGACTAATTCCGCCAGGGAAAACATAGGATATCCAATGCAATATGCGTTCTGTTTCAGTTGTATATTTTGATAAAATATCGCCAGACTGGCTTTCATCATACTCTTTCACCGGTAATGCCAGTATTTTTTCTGCCATACGTTTTAATATGTACCTTTGACAGGAGTATAAGTAACGATTGCAAAAATAAACCTGAAGACTTCGTATTATTGTTCCACTCAAAGCAGCTATACCTACATAAACTAAAGCCATGGTAACTTCTTTTCCTTGTATAATTGCATCAACGCCATATGCCATTGTTATTGCAACTGCTAGATCTCTAATAGTAGCAAAAATAGAAAATATAATAGATAACGTTAATAAAAAATAATGTTTTAGTTCAATTATTAACTTAAGAAGAGCAAATTGCTTGTTATTTCTACTCATACTTTACTCCTTATTTGATATTTTATACACTTTAACCTTCTGTCTATATTATAAACGTTTTTAATATATTTAACAATCTTAGCCTCCGGAAACTGCTGCTGCATTTTATAAAATCTTAGCCGAAAACCACTATCCTTTTAAGGTCGTGGATGAAGGCTCTTTCACTAACCTTGACTCTTAATTAATTCCATCGGTTCGTGTTCTGGTAATTTGCTTTTTTTCCCAATAAAAATATCAAATAAATATAATTAAAGATATTCCTAGCATAATTATTGTATTAGTTAATATAGATAATAGTACACTATACGATATCATCTTACTTCCTGGCTTTATAGGATAATTG
>SKGK01000152.1 GCA_007117465.1 Clostridia bacterium
ATAGAGTATAATAAAAACAACACAGAATTTTAAAATATAAGGAGGGCTTTTTAATGGTAGTAGCAATTAAGGATTTAGTGAAACGTTATAATGAATTGCTAGCAGTAGATAATGTGAGTATAAAGATAAAGGAAGGTGAAATTTTTGGACTATTAGGTCCAAATGGTGCAGGTAAAACCACCACCATTAATATTCTTTTAGGACTTACGAAAATTGATGCAGGGAAAGTTGAGATTTTTGGAAAAGATTTTAACAGTCATGAAAATGAGATTAAAAAACATATCGGCTTGGTGCCACAAGAGATATCTGTATTTGAAGATTTAACCGCGTATGAAAATGTCATGTTTTTTGGAAAACTCTATGGGCTTAGTAAAACAGTATTAAAAGCCAATGTGAAAGAAGCACTTGAATTTACAGGCTTATGGGAAAGAAGAAAGGATTTTCCTACAAAATTTTCAGGTGGAATGAAAAGAAGACTTAATATTGCATGTGCCATTGTACATCAGCCAAAGCTCATCATTATGGATGAGCCAACAGTAGGTATCGACCCACAGTCTAGAAAACACATATTAGAATCGGTAAAAAAACTCAACGAAAGAGGTTCTACAGTGATTTATACCTCGCATTACATGGAGGAGATAGAAGAGATATGCACCTATATTACCATTATGGACTATGGTAGAGTCATTGCTAATGGTACCAAAGAAGAACTAAAAGGTTTGGTGGCTTCAGATGAAATTGCTGAAATAACGGTTGAGGGAACAAATTTTTCGATGATAGACGATATTAAGCAAATTGACGGCGTAAAAGAAGCTGTAAATGAAGAAGGTGTTCTTACCATAACTTCTGCAAAGGGAAGTAATAATTTGGGCAAAATTATTAATACTATCGCAGATAAGGGGCAAGAGGTAACAAATGTGGATATCCAAAAACCTACATTAGAGACCGTTTTTCTAACCCTTACAGGAAGAACGCTAAGAGATTGATTATATAATATTGTATGAAAGATGGTGATGATGTGAAAATGTTAAATGTTGCATACTATACATTTTTAAGAAGTATAAGAGATGTTAAATCAATGTTAGAGATGGTTATTAGTCCAATTATTCTGATATTAATACTTGGAACGGCATTAAATAGTGTTTTTGAGGTAAGTAATATTGGTAAAACTGCTGTTGCCTATGTAAATTACGATGAGGGTGAAATCTCAAGCCACTTTGAAAAATTTCTTGCGATAGATGAGATAGACAGCATGTTAGAGGTTCAAAATGTGGAAAGTTATGAAGAAGGTTTGAAGCTAGTAAATGAAGGCAAAGTAAGAACGTTTATATTTATTGACAAAGATTATTCACAGCAATTAATGTCAGGTAACAGTGTACAAATAAAACTTTATGAAGATAAACAAAACGTTTTTAGGACGAACATCGTAAGTAGTGTGGTGGATAGTTTTATAAGCGGTGCTAATACCCACTACGCAAAAACAATGATAGGAGCAAATCTAGATGAAATGAGTCGAAAAGAGGTGATTGAGCAGATACCGCTTTCGGCAGCAGGGAATATTCCAAGGGCAATGGATTATTATACGGTAACCATGTTGGTGTTTTTTATGATGTATGGTGCGTTATATGCAGTTTATGGGATTGGGGAAGACTATATTGACATCATGAGAAGTAGACTTTTAAGTACACCGGTAGGGATTACAAAGCAGCTTGTTGGTAAAATAGTAGGACTAGTAGGAGTAGTATTTGTGCAAGGTTTAGTACTCATTGCGTTTACGGGTTTAGTATATCAATCCAATTGGGGAAACAATTTATTAGAAGTCTTATTTATTACACTAAGTCTAGCCATTTTTGCAGTAGGGATGGGGACGCTAGGGGTTATTATATGTAGAGATAAAAAAGTTGCAAATACCGTGCTGTCTACGTTAATACCTGTTATGACATTTTTGTCGGGTGGTTATCTAGTGATCGTAAGCGATAATGCGATTTATAATGCCGTTAGGAGCATACTCCCTAGCCATCTTATGCATACAGCATA
This sequence comes from Clostridia bacterium, assembly GCA_007117465.1. GTDB lineage: Bacteria > Bacillota > Clostridia > SK-Y3 > SK-Y3 > SKGK01. The sequence goes on from SKGK01000152.1 coordinate 2,038, forward strand.
TTTTAATTCGATTTACGGAGAGTTTGCAGGCCAAACCGTTTCAAGTTTAGCGATACTTTGGATAATGATAGGGCTTATGTTTGTAGGAACGGTTGTTGCAGGAAGGAGGAGATTTAATTGACCATTTTCTTAAATAACATAAAAAGAATTCTTAGGAAAAAAGTAAATTTGCTTTTTTTAATAATTGTACCGGTAGTACTTATCTCTTTTGTAAGTGCTTCTTCCAATCAATCATTTATGACTAGAGTGGGTGTTGTAGACTACGATGATACAGCTTTTACAAGAGTGATTATCGAGGATCTTCAGCAGCAAAGTCGTATTAAAATCATAGAAGAACAGGATATTCAAAAAAAGATATTCGGACAAAAAATGGAACTTGCTATTATTATAGAAGAAGGCTATACACAGGATATCCTAAGTGGAAAAGATGTAAAAATTAAAACGGTATCATTAGAAGAAAGTGATATGTCACGTGCACTACTTTTTAAGCTGGAAAGTGATCTTAATGCAGCGGTTAATATTGCACGGGCAAGTGACAAAGACATAGATAAATTTTATGAAGGAATGGCCGCTTATTATACAGGTACATTTTCGGTTGAGCAGCGTTCTGTTGATAGAGAAGTTACAAATAATGGTGGTAGAATTGGGCAGATGGGATTTTTAGTAATGAGTATGCTTTTTCTTGCGGGTTTATCTTCGCAGATTATGTTAGAAGATAAGGAAAAGAAGGTTTATTATCGTGTAATGGCAGGACCTATACGGGTAAGCAGCTTTATGATACAGAATATACTAAGCTTTGTTGGGATATGTATTATTCAAATTATACTTATATTTATGTTTATGACAGTTTTTCTGAATATAGATTTTGGACCTAATTTACTAGGGATGATTATAATATCTATTATATTTTCCTTTATGAGTGTTGCGTTAGGGGTTATGGTCAATACAGTATCAAAAAATATGCGGCAAGCTGGCGTAGCAATGAGTATGATACTGCCTCCGATGTGTATGTTAGGAGGATGTTGGTGGCCGAGAGAATTTATGCCGGAGATACTACAAAAAATTGGTCAGTTTGTACCGACAACTTGGATTATGGAGGCATACACCAAACTAATATATGGGATGAATTTGTGGGATGTAATAAACGAAATACTTGTATTAATCGCTTTTACCATTGTTTTTATATTACTTGCCACATGGAGAAAAGTTGATATCGCTAAGTAGACCACAAAAACTTCAATTCGGAATTTGAAAAAGGTTACTTCTAAAACATAACAACAAATAAACGCTGTCAAACAGCCTCAAACGCTTAAAAAACTAGTGATTGAGGCTGTTTTTTTGTTGACTTAACAA
>SKGK01000141.1 GCA_007117465.1 Clostridia bacterium
ATAAAAATGAGTACTTTTATATTTTTAGTACTAGCATTATTTACCATATAAAGGTATGTTAATATTATTGCTGATAGTATTATGCAAGCGACAATAAATAGTTTCCTATTTAATGTGTGATTAGATGGTTCCAAAAGGAAGAACCATGAAATCGCTATGACAGATATTGCGCGATACACAAGGAGTATTTTAATATCATCTGGTTGTTTTCTCATAGAAAGCAGAACGAACCCTCCATTTCCCTTATTTTCTCTTATTATTGTATGAAAGTTTTTCCATTTTATTCACATATTATGCGTTAAAAATAATAATAACGATATTAATTTTTTAGTCATGTATAAAAAATTGTATTTTATTCAAACTTATTCTTACTATCTCTCTAAAAGTATGCTATAATAAAAGGCAGAATTTTTTGTAAGGAAAGATAATGGGGAGTGTACACTGCTTAAAAGCTATGTCTTAGACATAGAAAAAGATATTATGCAGCCACTAAAAGAAAAACAAGTGGAGCCGACTATGCTTAAAAAAATCGGTGGACTGTCAACAAATAAGTAATTGTTTCATAAGTAAAGCCCTAGAACGTGTTCTAGGGCTTTTTGATGTACTCAGGCATGTATGCCTACGTAGTAACGTCAATTTTTATGCAGTGCATTCTCAGAGATATCTGCCCACTTTATTAGCCCTAAATCATGTTCGCTAATTAGCTCAGGTCTGTAGGGTAGTACCCTAAAGGTGTAACCGTATTCACCACCTGTTTCTAAGTGAACATTAGCGGTATAGGCATACGTGCCTTCGTGTTGTTGGTTATGCACGCTCATTGTAGCGATTTCAGGGTATTCAAGTGTGCCATCTTCTGCGATTTTACCATAGTACACCTCTACGCGCACATTGTCAGGGGAGATGCTGCCTAGCTGCACAGAGGTGTGCAGTGCAACAGGATGACCTGCGGGGATTTTTTTGTGTGCGTTCATATTGAGCATTTGATCAGGCAAAATCTTAACATGTTGCCAGCTGCTTTTTAGCTTAGATTTCCAATTAGATAATTCACGGGCGAGAGCGTAGCTATTTTGCATCACTTCTTCTTTTTTATTCATGGCAACGACATAGAGATCTTTAGTATAATCTTGCACCATTCTAGCAGTACTAAAGACAGGTGCACAGGTCTCGATAGATGCTTTCATCACTTTCGCCCAATTAGTAGGCAGGTTGTCTTCATTGCGCTCATAATATAACGGTACAATTTGGTCTTCTAAAATATTATAAAGTGATTGTGCATCTACGTCATCTTGATGATGGGGGTCTGCATAATGGGTTTCATATCCAATGGACCAGCCATTAAAACCATTATACCCTTCTGTCCACCAGCCATCTAAGATGCTAAAATTAATACCACCGTTTAAAGAGACTTTTTGGCCGCTAGTGCCGCTCGCTTCTAAAGGCCTGCGTGGTGTATTTAGCCATATATCAACTCCTGAAATCATATGGCGTGCCAAGTTCATGTCATAATTTTCAACCAGCACAATTTTTCCTCTAAATTCTTTTCGGTTAGCCATATCATAAATGTTTTTAATCAGCTCTTGACCTTGATAATCTGCAGGATGTGCTTTGCCTGCAAAGATAATTTGCACAGGCATGGTAGGCTTATTCATGATAGCAAGAAGCCTTTCGATATCTCTAAAAATAAGTGTTGCCCGCTTATACGTCGCAAATCTTCTAGCAAATCCAATGGTTAGCGCTTCAGGGTTTAACCACTGTTCGATAGCATCAATCTTACGCTGTGATTCACCATTTCTAATTTTTTGTGTTTTTAGACGATTACGAATAAAGGTAATCATCTCTTTTTTGTTGGACAGATGCTGCGACCATAAATCTTTATCTGGTATAGCATGAATCTTTTTCCACATCTTATTATCCTCGATGTATTTTGTCCAATCGGCTCCTAGATATTGATCAAAGAGCTCTTTTAAATCAGGGTTAAGCCAGGTAGTAGTATGGACACCGTTGGTAATAGAAGAGATAGGCACCTCTTCTTCGGGAATATCTTGCCAAACATTATGAAAGATATTCCGTGACACGTTACCATGCAGTTTGCTCACAGCATTTCTAAGCCCAGCTATTTTAAGGGCTAACACCGTCATATTAAATACATCATGGCAGTTAGGGCAAAGACCTAGCTGCATAAAGCGATCTCTGTCAATGCCAAGGAAAGGCCAAAATTGGCTAAAATATTTATCCATTAAAAACAGAGGAAAGCGGTCACTACCAGCAGGAACGGGTGTATGAGTAGTGAAAACGGTAGAGGCTGCTACCACTTCCCGTGCATGTTCAAAGGAAAGTCCTTTTTGTTGGATTAATCTACGCATGACTTCAAGAGTACAAAAAGCCGAATGCCCCTCATTTAAATGATAAATGGTTGGTTCTATACCTACAGCTTCTAAGAGTTTAATGCCGCCAATACCTAATATGATTTCTTGCGAGATACGCATTTCTTGGTCTCCGCCATATAAAATAGACGTAATACTTCTGTCATTTGGGTTGTTGCTAGGGATATCGGTATCTAACATATAAATGCAAATACGCCCAACATTTACTTGCCAAATTTTTGCAAACACTTCCCTGCCTGGAAAATCAACAGAGATGACAATCTCTTTGCCTTCTTTGTCTTTGGCAGGCTGTATGGGTAATTTATCTATATTAAGCTTGGTAAATTTAGATTCTTGCCAACCTTCTGTACTTAAATGTTGCACAAAATACCCCTGCTTATAAAATAGACCAATGGCAGTAAAAGGAAGACCAAGGTCACTTGCGGATTTGCAATGATCCCCAGAGAGTACACCAAGGCCTCCGGAATATACAGGCAGTGTCTCGTGAAGGCCGTATTCAGCGGATAAGTAAACAATTTGTTTATCTGCTTTTTCGGCAAAATGATTAACAAACCAAGTATCAGCAGCATTCATATACGTATCAAAGGCATGTATGACACTGTCATAAAGCTCAAGGTATGAATTATCCTCGCACTTGTTTTTAAGTAGCGCATGACTTACGCGATGTAAAAAATACACGGGATTATGTTTGCAATGCTCCCATAGTGTAGGTTCGATTTGTTCAAAAAGCTTTAGTGCATTTGGGTTCCAAGACCACCAAAGGTTATAAGAGAGCTCTTCGAGCCTACCAATTCGCTCGGGCAAGTCTGGTACCACCGTAATTTTTCCACATATATGCATAAAAAGCACCTCCATTTTAACTATTGTGTAACGATTGTTAAGTCGTTTTTTTAACCATCGTTCTTTACTTTGCAACTGACCAACCGACCAAATGAGCACTTGCTCCACTAATAGTTTTAACAATGCTACTAATAATTATTATGAAAAAAAATAATAATTAT
>SKGK01000076.1 GCA_007117465.1 Clostridia bacterium
CCTTGCGGCGATTCAAAAAAGTGTGTTGGCATTTTCATTATCATATTGTTTCTTTGCAATACAAATTCTTGTGATGCAACTACTATCTCCTTATATTCCATACTAATGGTTTTTTCTTGCCCCTGCTCATCAATTATTGTATCACGATACGTTTTATAACCTGCAGATATTGCGTTATTTTCAACAGGTCTTGCATTTACAAGTGCAACTTCTAAGCTGGTTATTGGCAGCTCTCTTTCGAGATTTGTCCGTATTGCATTTTCATCTACTGCACTTGCACTAATAATCACTTTTTCTTCACCGTTATAGGGAATTCCTATACGTTCTTTTATGGGCCCTTTAAAATATATTTCTCTACGGGTACCTTGGTTTTGATTTATCAATATTATATGGGTGGCATTTTCTCTTACATATGGATCTTTTACACGTATTTCTACATCAAATGGCTTATAACTCACAAGGGTATCTGGCAATACTACTTGCACCGCATCTTCACTCACTGGCATATCTTCTTTTAGTGATACTTTCAAAAATACCGTATCTTGCGAAAGCAATTTATCATCGTCTACGCTATACAAATCAACCCTCGCTTGCAACGTCTGCCCATCTTTTAAATCTTTAAAAGTATGTGTAATTCTTGATTTTTCTCCTTCTTCACTATCCGTTTCATCCCCTGTAAAATGCCATTTGAATCGATAATTTTCTCCCGTCTCTGGCAAAGCCACCGCTTCAAATGTATGCGCATATTCATAATAATCCTCTGCATCACCTGAAAGCTCTATATGTGTGATCTGCTCACTTAAAATCTTTACCGCTATATCTACCGCTTCTTCCATCACGGCTATCGTGCCTTTTTCAATTTCCTCTTGGGTTTGCGTATTGATAATGTAAAGATTTATATCCTGCAGCTCTTCCTCTCTAAAAGTATAGGTGATGGTATCTTCAATTTTGCCGCCATCGTTTTCGTATACGTTACTTTCTATCACCGTTCCATTTTCAAGTTGCCAGTTAAAGGTTACATTTTCAATCGCCATGGGAATGTTTTCTATTTTTGCTTGCAGCGTTTGCTCTTTTTGCTTGTCCACCTCTTCTAACTTTTTTGGTATAATCTCAAAAGTTTGACAACTTATTTTTATATCTACCGTTGTGTTGGCCTCTTTTCCGTATGCTGTAATAAGTATAATTTGTTCTTTCTCTTCTTCAAATTCTACCTGAATATATGGGGCTTCAAAAGAGCCTTTAAAAATACTACCTACTGGTTTTTTACCACCTGGCACTCTTTGAGTGCTCCTTGTTTCGGTATCAAACTTGTCTAAAAGAAATACTGCTATCGACATATCTTCTGGCATTTCTCCTATAGCTTCTATATTTAAAATGGCTTTTTTGTCCTTAAAATGCTGGGGTCTCGGCCGCGTCCATCTTACATACATGGACCAGTCATTTTCAAGATACATAGGTGCTATGACCGCTGTATCCTGGCCTGAAAAAAAGGTAGACTGTGCCCCTATATGAAGTAATGAAATTTTTGGCATATCACTATTGGTAAATATATTGTGCCAAAATGCTTTGTAGAGGCTTGTATTAGGCGTTCCTAGTGTACTAAAAACATAATTATCAAACCCTGTCTCAAGCATGGGCCTATTATTTACAATCGCTCTCCATAAATCTCCAAAATTTGCTCCTTGATCGATTAAAAACTTAAGATATACTGACATCCCATATTCATGACCCTCTTCTCGGTTATCAAAATTCTGCAAATTTTTACTCGGTCTTGTATGCACTTGAAGCGTTTTTAGCCCAACATCTGTCCCTAAATAAAGAGCTGCATAGTCTGCCGTCGCTTCCATTATCCAACGTGCAAGTGCCATTTCTCCCGCTCTTAAGCTATAATGCTGAAAAAAGTGAAAAAGCTCATGTGCCGCAGTAGTGATCACCGCTTCCATCGTTTCATACTTAGTGGGCAGTCTCATTGTTCTTCTCATCCAGCCATATTCTGCACCATATTCATTGTATCTAGAGGCTAAATAAGCAACACCCCTTGTATCCACAAACTGTTTTGTTGTAATATCATTCTTTTTACATAAAACTATCTCTACCTCCCCATATTGATTTTGAGGCGAATAGTCTTCTCCAAGCTCTTTTTTATACCTACCATATGCCTCATCAAGCGCTTTTCCGACCTGTTTGGCTAACCCTTCTATCTCTAGATCTTTTGCTCCCTCTTCTACTTCATAATCATCTCTTTTGCTATATGCAATGATAAAATGATTTGTTTGATGTACATCATAAAAAAGTTTATACTTTTTCACCCGCCATTTAGATAAATGATTTGTATATGCCGTAACGGTCCCCTGCTCTTCATCTAGATAGGTAGGGGCAGGTACCCATTCTAATAATTCTTCATCCCAATACGACATACGTATATAGCTGCTATTTTGTATTTCTTCTTCACTAATCGGAAAAGAGAGATGCAAAAAATCATCAAATTCTCTTTGCTCCCCTAAAGTAATACTATACACATCAGACTGTTCATAAAAATCTTCTGAAAAACCAGCTGCATTTGTAACTTTAGAGACTACAAGCGGTAAATCCTCCGAAATTAAATTAGACGGGATAAGAATTTCTAGCTGCTCAGCATCAATCACTTGTACATCATTTGTTGCTACAACGGTTTTCTCTACAATCGTTTCATATGTTTCTTCTAAAACGGTAAATGCTTTTGCATTACTTTTCTCTCCTGCTTTATAAACCTTCAAATCACCTGTTTTAGCCCCGCCCGGCACCTTTACACGTATCTGGTTTTCATACCACGCAACAATCATTGCTTCTACACCCTCTAAATACACCTTACTATCTCCTGGATATTCACCAAAATTACTCCCTGTTATCGTAATGGTTTCTCCTACTGGGCCTGATAAAGGATATATCTCTTTTATATGTGCTTTTGCACCCTCTCCGCTATGAAATAATGGTATTAAAACAAACCATATGATTGCTATCCATACTATCCCAACTAAAGTACCCAACACTATTTTCATCTTTTTATCTAGCTTTTTTTGAACATCATCATTAAGATTTGCGCTCATTTTGTAATCATCTCCTTTTATTAGATTTATAACTATTATATCTTTTTATATATGATATGTACATCACCCAAACAGGTGATACAAACAAGTGAACGAAGTTATCAACCCCCCGTTCCCTTGACATCATTCATTCATACCCATATAACGCTAATATTTGCTCCTCTTTTGCGATATCAGAGACAATGTTTTTAGCCTTTAATGTATTTATTGCCTGGGCAATAACCTTGTCTATCCACCCTTGGCTAAGCAGCTTACTGCAGCATATATACACGCTCTTGTCC
>SKGK01000111.1 GCA_007117465.1 Clostridia bacterium
GTTTTTTAAAATGCTTGATAGTGAAAGTCTTAGGGACGCAGATTAGTGTATATAGGTTTCGGTCTATATAAGAAGTCTAAATACCTAAGAACCACCTGCCTTTAGGCATGGTGAGTTTCAGATACGCTTTTGTTTTACAGTTATTTAGCTATTGAAACATTTTTGTTTTCCGAATATCTTCTCCAAAGAACTTAAGTAGTACATAATTCCCTAAGATTCTTGAAACTACACGTTCTGTGTACAAAGAGGTTAACTCTTCGATGTTTAAATTCGTATTAATAATGGTCTTACGCCCATCTAATAGACGAGAGTTTAAAATATTAAAAAAAGCTGAGTGTGTATAGGTATTTACAAATTCGGTGCCTAAATCATCGATAATTAAAAGATCGATATCAAAGAGCCTGTCAATCTGTTCTTTCATAATACTTTGATCGCCGCGATTAAATTGATAGCTTTCAAGCAAACTAAAAATTTTAAAAGCAGTCTGATAAAAAACAGTTTTGCCGCCATCTAACAAGTCTTTTGCAATACAACTTGATAAAAAAGTTTTGCCAAGTCCTGTACTGCCATATAAAAGTAGATTCTGACTGGTGGTGTCAAAATGCTTCACAAACAAAATACATTGTTCAAAAACATGCTGCATATTTTCTTTAGGGGACATGTTTTCATCTTCATCTAAAATTGTTGCATAATATGAAAAATCAAAGTTATCAAATGTTTGAGTATCTAATACAGCGTCTAAGTTTGACTGCGCATAGGCAGCTTTTATAAGTTTTTGCTTAAAACACTGACACATGGTGTCGGTAATAAATCCTGCATCCTTGCATTTATTGCATTTATGTTTATGGGTCAAGTAATCTACAGGGTAATGATGCGTAGCTAACAGTTCACCCTTTTCCATATTTAAATCGATATTGCGCTGATGTATTTGCTCGATGGTACTATTAACATCAGCATCTTTTTTTATAATATTACGTGTAAGGGTTAATCCTGTAGTATGCAGTTCCTGATCAATTTCACGAATACGTGGGATTTTTTTATAAATCTCTTCTTTTTTTTGTTCAAGGTTTTTTACTTGCTCATCACGTAAATTTTCATATTCTCTTAAAATTTGGGTATAAATCTGTTTGTTATAAGCCATGAGTTGATCGACCTTCTTTCAAATTATTAATACTTTTTTGCTTTGCAAGACGTTCTAATTCTTTATAATCATACTTGCGTTGTGTAAAGTTTACAAACTTTGTATTTTTATTAGTAACACGGGGCTTAGGGGTAGATGATTGATACTTGTCCTTATTAGTTTGTTTATGCTTTTGTATATCCGCTGTTACCTGCTGCATCGTTTTAAGCCCTTGTTTGTGCCATGATTCTAATATAGAGTTCATGTAGGCAAAGGATAATTTGCCTGTATGGGTGACAGTAAGTTCAAATGCCATTTTTATCATTTCTATACCATGATTCATTTTCAGTGTCCAGGATTCTATGTAGGTGCTTTCCATATCAGTTAGTGCACGTTCTAAAATACCAAGGACTTTTCTTACATTATATATGTGGGCATTTTTCTTTTCAAGAGATTTTAAATGTTTTTCAGCCATATCAATATTGGTAATTCCTTTATCTACCCAATCTATTGCTAGTTTTTCAATATAGCGCATATTCATTTTGCCGAGAGAATGGCAGTACTCTAACAGCATAATAATAATTTCGATTGGCATACGCAGCCAATCATAAAGGCTATATAAGATATTAATATCTGCAGAACTTAGCGGTTTGCCGGCTTTTTGTTCATAGTATTTATACATATAACGAACAGACTCATTTTGCTCTATATATAAAGCAATTTCTTCAGCAGTATATTGCGGCTTACTTTCTAGCATGATGCGGTTTGGTTTTTCTTTATTTGCACAAGTAACTTTCTTTAAATCAATAAATGCTACATCAAAGTCATCAGAATTTTTGGTCTTTGTTAACTTAACCACGCCAACCGATTTCCAGTATAACCACGCATTGACAACATCTGTTTCTAAAATACCTATGGCAGTTGCAACTTGTTTGTTAGAAATAGATGTGTTTTTACCATAACACAGGCGTAGCGCATAAATATACACTTTTACAAATGTAGGATTGGCGATAGGCATATAATCGTCGATAAATATGTTTGATAAAGGTGTTGTATGTAATTGTTGCTCTTTTTCAAATTTAAATGTAGCCATTGTATAACCTCCAAAATAATCCATGGATTTAATGTACCTCTATATTATAACATAAATTTTCGATAGATATAATAGGATAAAAAAACTTTTTAAAATAAAGATGAAAGGCATAGTTTTTGGCTGCTAGATACGCACCATATATTGAGAGAAAAAAACAGTTGATTTTTTGTAATAAGTATGTTAACATAGTATGTGCTGATGAGCGCCCTTAGCTCAGCTGGATAGAGTGTTTGACTACGAATCAAAAGGTCGTGAGTTCGAATCTCGCAGGGCGTACCAAGAAAAAAGAGGCTTCTATTATAATAGAAGCCTCTTTTTTCTTTAATTTTTATTGAACTCATGCCGTTTGTTGTGATATAATATTTTTTGTTGAAAATATAAATGTGACAACGTATATGATTTTATTAATGAGAGGAGATACGAACAACGATGTTTGAATCTTTAAAGCAAGTAAAGCAATATTGTAGCGAAAATGGCATACGAATGGTTGATTTTAAAATGATTGATCTACTTGGCAGGTGGAGACATTTAACCATTCCAGTAGAAAGATTTACCGAAGAAACCTTGCAAAGTGGTATAGGTTTTGACGGTTCTAATTATGGTTTTGCACCATTAGAAAAAAGTGATATGATATTCATTCCAGATATCACAACAGCGAATCTAGAACCTTTTGCCAAAGTCCCGACCCTTTCTATGATAGGAGATGCATATATTATTGGCAATCCACATCGTCGGTTTGACCAAGACCCTAGAGCGATTGCAACACATGCAGAGGAGTATATGAAATCTCTAGGGATTGCGGATGAAATGAGAACAGGACCTGAATTTGAGTTTTATGTATTTGACCATGTTAGTTATGAGATTAAGCCTAACTTAGTAGGGTTTGAAGTGGACGCAAAACAAGCGCAGTGGAACAGCGGCAAAGAAGATAACTTAGGATATAAGGTGCCTTTAAAAGGTGGATATCATATGAGCGCACCGATGGATATGTTAAATGATTTGCGTAGTGAGATGTGTATTCTCTTAGAAGAAAGAGGCGTGGATATTAAATATCACCATCATGAAGTAGGAGGACCAGGTCAATTAGAGATAGAGA
>SKGK01000154.1 GCA_007117465.1 Clostridia bacterium
ATAAAAAAAGAAATTAAAAGACTTAATAGTTTGTATAAAGATTTAGAGGGAAATAAAAAGCAAGTTGCAGAAGGGTTGATTGAAGAGGCTGCATTTATGAGAAAAACTTTAAATGGATTAAAAAGAATTATTTTAGAGTCAGGAACGATTGACGAAATGGAGCAAGGAGCTTATTCGATACTAAGAGAGCATCCAGCTTTAAAAAGTTATAATACAACAATTCAAAGATATTCTGGAGTGATAAAACAATTAAGTGACTTATTGCCTAAAGAGACACCTAAGCAACAAGATGATGGTTTTGATGACTTTATAATGTCAAACAAGTAGTTGCGGAGGTGAGTGGCATGACATACATAGAGGAATATTACAATTTAATAAAAAATAAAAAAGTATCAGTTTCTAAAAAAGTTGAAAGAGTATATAAAAAAATAGTTAAAGATTTGCATGATGAAAATTCAGAATATGAATATAGTGAGCAAAAAGCAAATCATGCGATTAATTTTATACAGAAGTATTGTAAACACAGCAAAGGAAGGCTTGGAGGACAAGCTTTTATATTAGAATTATGGCAAAAAGCTTTAGTATCTGCGACTTTTGGTTTTATTCATAAAATAGATGGTGTAAGAAAATATAGAGAATTAATTTTAATTGTATCACGTAAAAATGGTAAATCAGCTTTAGGTAGTGCGATAGCTTTATATATGTTGCTAGCAGATGGGGAAGCGGGTCCAGAAATAATAAGTGCGGCTACAAAAAAAGACCAGGCTAAAATTATATGGTCAGAAGCAAAGAGAATGGTAAAAAAGTCGCCAGTGCTGTCAAAAAGAGTAAGACCACTTGTAGCTGAATTGATTTCAGATTTTAATGATGGCAGTTTTAAACCACTTTCAAGTGATTCAAATACGCTAGATGGCTTAAATGTTCATGCCTCATTAATTGATGAATTGCACGCTATTCAGGACAAAAACCTATATGACGTTATTGTAGATGGTATGACCGCAAGAGAGCAACCTTTATCTATCATAACAACAACAGCTGGAACAGTAAGAGAAGGAATATATGATATTAAGTATGATGAATGTGAAAGAATAATAAACGGATATGATGATAAAGATGGATATAAAGACGAAAGAGTATTGCCGATTATATATGAGCTTGATGAAAGAAAAGAGTGGATAAAAGAAAAAGCATGGCAAAAAGCTAATCCTGGTTTAGGTACTATAAAAAGTTTAGATCAATTAAGAGCTAAGGTAAACAAAGCTAAATCAAATCCGTTATTGGTAAAGAATTTACTATGCAAGGATTTCAATATTAGAGAGACAACAAGCGAAGCTTGGCTAACATTTGAACAGATAAATAATACTGATACCTATATATTGCCTAATTTAGGGGCATCGTATGGCATTGGTGGAGTGGATTTATCAAGCACAGTCGATTTGACTAGTGCTTGTGTTTTATTTAGGGTAAAAGATAGCGATACAATTTATTATAAACATATGTATTGGCTACCAGAGGAATTGTTAGAGAAGAGGTCAAAAGAGGATAAAATACCTTATGACACTTGGTTTGAGATGGGATTATTAAGAGTTTGTCCTGGTAATTCTGTACATGCGAAATATGTGACGCAATGGTTTTTGGAAATGATGAATGAGCATGGAATATATTTCCCCTGGATAGGTTACGATTCTTGGAGTGCTAAATATTGGGTTGAGGAAATGGTTGGTTATTTTGGCAAAGAAGCGATGATACCAGTTATCCAGGGGAAAAAGACATTAAGTAGTCCAATGAAATCTCTGGGTGCTGATTTGGATAGCAAGTTAATTAATTATAATAACAATCCAATTACAAAGTGGTGTCTTACTAATACCGCAGTTGATATAGACAAAAACAATAATATACAACCATGTAAGACTAGCAATCAGCGAAGAAGGATTGACGGTTTGGCTGCTATGTTAAATGCTTATACGATATATCGAGACAAGCAAAATGATTATATTAATATGTTGTAGGAGGTGAAGAGTTGAAAGAAAAGAGAAGCTTATTTAAAAAGATATTTGGTGTAGAGCAACCGCCAACGCAGACTAATTATAAGCAATGGGAATTGATTAGCACAACAAACCCTGTATTTGTACCATTTGATGGAAAAATATTTAATAATGACATCGTTCGTTCGGCATTACGACCAAAAGCGGTCGCAATAGGAAAATTAAATCCTAAGCTTATGAAAAATGGAGAATCTAAGAATTTACCTAATGTCTTAAAGAAGCCTAATCCTTATATGTCAATGCAAGATTTCTTAATGAAAATGACATATCAGAGGGAGTTGAATCACAATGCTTTTGCGTATATTCAACGTGATGTATACGGAGTTATTCAAGCTATGTATCCGATACATTATTCTTGCGTTGAGTTATTAGACGTAGGCGGAGAAGTGTATTGTAGATTTCAATTTATGATGGGTAAACAGATGACGGTTCCTTACACGGACCTAATTCACTTACGAAAAGATTTTTACGAGAATGATTTCTTTGGTGAACAAAGTATTGCATCCCTCAAAAATGTTATGGAAGTAATAGTTACAACCGACCAGGGAGTTGTTAATGCTGTAAAAAATTCAGCAGCAATTAAATGGATCATGAAGTTTAATTCTGTATTGAAAAAAGAGGATAAAGAGTTACAAATAAAAGAATTTGTGAAGAATTATCTTTCAATTAACAACGAAGGTGGAGCAGCTGCAAGTGACCCTCGCTATGATTTACAACAAGTAGAAGATAAAAACTTTGTACCGAATGCATTACAAATGGACAAGTACACACAGCGTTTATATAGCTATTTTGGGGTAAATGAGAATATTGTACAGAACAAATATAGTGAAGATGAATACCTAGCATTTTACGAGAGTGAAATAGAGCCTATATTGATACAATTATCTTTAGCATTAACAGATGTATTCTTTACAGAGAAAGAAAAGAAATTAGGCTATAAGATAATATTTGAAGCAAGCAATTTAGCATTTGCCAGCATGAAAACAAAATTAAGACTTGTAGAGCTGTTAGACAGGGGAATACTTTGCAGTAACGAAATACGGAAGATACTTAACCTACCACCAGTTAAAGGTGGAAACGAATACGTTAGGAGACTAGATACAGCACCAATAAATACAGAAAAGGAGGTTGATGTAGATGATCAAGAATGATAGAGAATACAGATTGTTTAATCAATTTGAGATAAGAGTAAAAGATGAAGAAGAAAAGGAAGAAAAGTGGGTTGAAGGTTATGCATCAAGGTATGATAGCCCAAC
>SKGK01000067.1 GCA_007117465.1 Clostridia bacterium
ACCTTTGTCTAGCTTTCTTACAAATACATAATAGGTACTGTACTATTATTTCCATCAATTTTAATACATTTATCATACATGCATATAACAGCTCCATTTCCTACTTGTATGTCTTTTATTTTGTTCAGCACAGAAAAGCTTTCAAAAAAAGCCCCCGCCATAGCTGCTGCTTCAAGCACCTCTGACGTATTCCATTTTGTTAAGTATGCTGCAAGTCCTGTGTCAATAAAATACAACTTCGGCGTTTTTATCGCTCTCTTTGTTATATTGTTATAAAATTGTTAACTCTATATGTCTTTTAATATAACGCATAATAACCCTCCGACTAATTTAATGTTTTATGTTATTATACCCAATATTTCCTAGAGCGTCAACACTAATTTTTGCTCGCTTTTTGAATTTTTTGATAAACCTCTACCCATTTTGTATATCCTTCATTAGCTGCACTGCATCTAGTTTTTTTATCTACAGCAGCGAATCCAAATGTCTTAGTGCTCCAGGTCCATCATGAAATTTTTAGATTTGTTCATTTCGCATATTTCTTTTTGAATTTCAGATACTAAAAATGTATACGAAAGGGAGTGAATGTATTGACTGATATCATCAGAACCAGAGGGATTAAAAAAAAAATAATGCAAGATATTGCTGAAAAAAATGGGTTTCATGAAGTTACTAATGTCATATGTGAAAGTATGACACAACCAGAATGGCAAGAAATCCTTAGCAGACATTATCGTGGTCTAGATATCGCACATAAAAATATTCATGTAGACCTTGATAGCGAAACGATTCGCTTAGAAGATCAGCCCAATCGATTTTTCTAAAAATGAAACATCCGCAAACGATATCGTTTGCGGATGTTTTTTACATATACTCTAAAATCAACACTATTAATGTTCTCTTACTGGAACTCTTTCTCTAAATAACAGGGTGGTTGCCCAAATTCCTGCTAACCCTACAAGGGTATATATGATTCTGCTTAAAATTGCAGCTTGACCGCCAAATATAGTTGCAACTAAATCAATATTAAATAGGCCAATCAAACCCCAATTCAAAGCACCAATAATTACTAGGATTAGAGCTAGTCTATCCATTTCATCCACTCCTTAAAAACAATCTTTTTTAATGCTTTACTCTAATCTTAGTATTTCATTTTTCATTAAAAACATACATTCAAAAAAAATTTTCCTGTTTTTTGGTTTGTTTCACCACCTTCAGCCTTGTAAACTCTTCTCTTTCCTTCTCTTCTAGAGCATTTTGAATATACTTTGAAATTTTTTCATATTTTGGAATGTTAATATTTTTAAGTGCATTGGCTCTTCTTTGCGTTTTTTGAATATTGTCTGCTAATTTATACACAGCGTTTTCAACTTCTGCTAACTGTATCGTAAGTTTCTTAACCTCTTGAAATTTTTTATAGGCATCATCAAGTGAAGCGCTTGTACGAAAAAATCCATATTGTGGATTTTGATCTTTTTCTTTTACCCTAACAACGGGAATTTCTACCCCCATGACACTTTTTAAAATAATTTGTATACTTTCTTCAATCGGTACTGCATGTCCAATTTGCTCCACCGTACTAATGCCTATTGTAATATTTGCCATTTTAAGCGCTTGATATGCTGCTTGAAATGTCGAATCAATGTGAGACTGAATTTCTTTTGCCTCATCAATCAAAGACATCATTTCTCGCATTAGGATATATTTTTTTTTATCTAACAGTTGATATCCCTGGTGAGATAAGTCAAGGATACTCTTTGCCTGCATCAAATTCCCTTTTGTTGGAAATAACATTTCACTCATTTTGGGTCTCTCCTTTATGAGCTATGTAATATTTATCCAGTAATAGTTTATCAATTCTATCTAATTCTTCGCGCGGCAAAAGCCGAAGTAACTTCCATGCAATATCTAGTGTCTCCATTAGTGTCCTATTTTCATCTTCGTGCTGCATTACAAGTTCCTGCTCAAATGCTTTCCCAAAAGCCATATAACTTTTAGCTGTTTCACTCAGCGCATCTTCTCCTATTACTTCTGCTAATGCCTGTATTTGTTGCACATCCGCATAAGAAACAAATAATTGATTGGCAACATCAGGATGATCTTCTCTTGTAAATCCTTCCCCTATGCCATCTTTCATTAATCTTGAAAGAGACGGCCGAATATTAATAGGTGGATAAATGCCTTTTTGATGTAACTTCTTATCTAACACAATCTGCCCCTCGGTAATATATCCTGTCAAATCAGGAATAGGATGTGTAATATCATCATTAGGCATTGTTAATATGGGTATTTGCGTGACAGACCCCTTTTTTTGTTTCAACATACCTGATCGCTCATAAATAGAAGCAAGATCACTATACAAATAGCCTGGAAAACCTTTCTTGCTTGGAATTTCACCTTTTGAAGAAGAAATCTCACGCAGTGCCTCCGCATATGATGTCATGTCTGTTAAGATTACTAGTACCTGCATATCATGTTCAAAAGCTAAATATTCTGCTGTTGTAAGAGCATATCTTGGTGTTACAATTCTCTCAACAACAGGATCATTAGCCGTATTTAAAAACATTACCATTCTATCTAATATCCCACTTTTCTCGAAGCTATTTCTAAAGTATGCCGCTACATCATGTGTAACGCCCATGGCTGCAAATACTACTGCAAAATGGGTTCCTTCTTGCTTCGCTAATTTTGCTTGGTGTACAATCTGAACGGCAAGGGCATGATGCGCAAGGCCTTCCGCTGAAAAAATGGGCAGTTTTTGTCCTTTAATAAGCGAAATGAGTCCATCAATAACAGATATGCCTGTTTGAATATAGTGCCTGGGATATTCTCTGCCAATTGGATTTATAATCGATCCATTAATATCCCATTTCGCTTCAGGATAAACAGAACCTAGACCATCAATAGGTCTAGCCCTTCCATCAAAAATTCTGCCTAATATCTCTTTTGATAAAGCAATCTCAAGACTATGTCCTGTAAGTTTTGTGGTTGTATTTTTAAGAGAAATACCCGCAGTACCTTTAAAAACTTCAATCACTGCTGTATCACCAATCAGCTCAATAATACGTCCCATACGCTTTTCATGATTGTCCATTGTAATTTCTACTACCTCTTCATAGTGCGCCCTCTTAACTCCCTCTAGCACCACTAAAGGTCCGTTTATCTTTTGTAACCCAATATATTCTAACTGCATCTTTTAAACGCTCCTTTATTCCATATCCTCATACGCTTTATATAACTCATCATAAAAATCATCAATTTTTTTATGTAGTTCTTCAAAAATACCTTCTCTACCACTGCCAACGATATATTTTATACTTAGCATCTCTTTGAATATAAGGCTTTTAAGCAACACAGAAATTGGAATGTTTTTTGCAATTAGCTTTTGTGCTTTTTCATATAAATAATAAATAACTTCCATCATTTTATATTGCTTAGTAATAGGCATATAAGTATCTCGCTTATGATAGGCGTCTTGTTGCAAAAATCCTATACGAATTACTTTTGCGATTTGCAAGATTAACTTTTGCTCATCTGCTAAAACTTCTTCCCCAATGAGCTTAACCATTTCCATCAGTTTGCTTTCTTGCTGCAGTAGTGTAATAAATGCTGTGCGATATTCATAAAAACGTTTATCTATCTGTTCTCCATACCACTTCCTTAACACCTCTGAATACTCACTATAACTACCAAGCCAATCAATGGCAGGATAATGTCTTGAATAGGCTAATTCTCGTTCTAACACCCAAAAACAACGAATAAACCGTTTGGTATTTTGTGTAACGGGTTCTGAAAAATCTCCCCCTTGTGGAGAAACTGCACCGATAATACTTATTGAACCTTCTGTGTCGTTTAAATTGGTTACATACCCCGCTCGTTCATAAAACTGCGCTAATCGAGATGGTAAATATGCAGGAAAGCCTTCTTCTGCAGGCATTTCCTCTAATCGTCCTGAAATCTCTCTCAGTGCTTCGGCCCAGCAAGAAGTAGAATCTGCCATCAGCGCGACATGGTACCCCATATCTCGATAATATTCAGCAATTGCAATGCCTGTATAAATAGACGCTTCTCTAGAAGCTACTGGCATATTAGAAGTGTTCGCTATAATAACCGTTCTATCCATTAATGAGCTACCGAGTTTAGGGTCAATGAGTTTAGAAAATTCTTCTAATACCTCGGTAATCTCATTACCTCGCTCGCCGCAACCAATATATACGATGATATCGGAATCTGACCATTTTGCCAATTGGTGATGTATCATGGTTTTTCCTGTCCCAAAACCGCCTGGTATTGCGGCTGTCCCCCCCTTTGCAATTGGAAAAAATGTGTCAATAATACGTTGCCCCGTTACGAGTGGTCTTGTTACCATCTGTCTATTGTTATAAGGTCTTGGTAGGCGAACAGGCCACTGCTGTACAAGTTTTAATGGTAATATAGTATCTTTTTTATCACGTATTTTTACAATGGTTTGATGTATTTTATAGCTACCATCTTGTACGACTTCAATTACTTCTCCGAAAACACCTGGTGGTACCATTACTTTGTGTATAATAAGTGCTGTTTCTTGCACAGTTGCAATCACATTTCCTCCGTGCAGACTATCGCCTTCCTTTACAGTCATATGTACATCCCACTTCTTATCAGGATTTAATGCTTCCATATTAAGTCCACGGGTAATAAATGTTCCTGATTTCTGTTCCATATAATCTAGTGGCCTTTGTATGCCGTCAAAAACCTTTCCCATTATGCCAGGCCCTAGATAAACAGAGAGATTTTTGCCTGTAGCAATAACAGGTTCTCCTACCATAAGCCCCGTCGTCACTTCATATACTTGTACAATAGTAGTATCATAATCGATACTAACGACTTCCCCTAACAACTTTTCCTTACCTACAAACACCATTTCATTCATATGAAAATCACTGCTACCTTTTACATGAATTACAGGTCCGTTAATACTATAAATATATGCTTTGCTTACTTCTTGCACGCTATTCACCCACTTTCAAGGAAATTCGCTTAGCTCATAACCTTTCTTGTTCGCTAGGGGAAACTACTTCCCCCTTCGACGACTGCTATCGCAGTCTGAGCACCCCTCTAAATCAATAAACAATTTACTATTTTCTAGAAATTGTTCTTTATGATGTTCAATGCTCTGTCTCAATGAAAAGTCTACAACTAGCTTCTCCGTTTTATTCAGCACCCGACAACCACCCATTAAGTTGCTTTCGTCTGCCATAAATATAACATTCTTTCCTATACACTCATAAATCTTGTTCTCAAGTTTAGAAGCAAGATGCATATCACACTTATCAAGATAAATGATATATTCTCCTTTACCAAGCATTTCACATGCTTTTTGTATCTTATCAGATAGAAATTGTTTATAGCCTTGCGTCTTTTTAAAGGTTCTAATTTGAGCTATTGCATTGTCAAAAACCCGCTGCACTATCTCTTGTCTTTTTTGAAATAACTGATTTCTCTGCTCGTTCATTGCCCGGGAAATCATCTCCTGCTTTTCTATACTGGCTTTTTTTCGTGCGCTTTGAATAATTTCATAAGCTTGCTCTAAATATATCAGTTCTTTTTCCTTTAAAGTTTTTTCTTTATGCTTTGTTGACTCTTCTAATAATTGCTGTCTTCTTTGTGTTGCTTCCATCATAACGGTACTTGAAAATCTAATTAATTTTTCTTCATCTTGTAACAATTATTCCACCTCAAATTCTAAGCCCTATGGTTTCTCGTACATGTCGCGTAATAAAATCTGATGTTCTACCTGTGCCGTGACGGTCAGGTATCTCTACAATCAAAGGAATATCATGCGTTAATTTAATTTGCTTAATATATTCAGGTATCAATCTCCCTAATTTCTCCGTTATAAGAATGATACCAATATCAGGTGTATTAACAACTTCACTTAATACTTGCTGTACTTCTTCCTTTTCATGCACAACAACACCTTCTACACCCGCTAATCGCATACCCGTCTGTGTATCTACATTTTCACTAATTAAAAACATCCGCATAACGCATTGTCCTTTCTTTTATCTTTTCATTAAGCATATAAAATTAGAATGGATACAATCAGCCCATAAATTGCAATTCCTTCTGCAAGTCCCACAAAAATAAGGGTTTTTCCTAACAAGTTAGGGTCTTCACTAATTGCCCCTAGTGCCGCCGAACTAGCAACCGCAACAGCAATCCCAGCACCAATGGCTGCAAGGCCTGTCGAAAGTGCTGCAGCAAGATATTGCAGTCCACTCTTTGCAGCAACAAATTCTACTGCTGGTTCATGTGCCGCAGAGACTTGTCCGCTTGCAAACATCACTACGATTGCTGTTAAAATACTAAAAGTAATAATGCCATTAATACCTAGTAATTTCTTTGCGTGCACTTTTTTACTACCTTTTTTAATATAAAATATGCCTAGTATCACCGTACTAATTACCAATAAAGTTGCTGCTATTAATAAATAATTCACACTAACACTCCTTTACAATTTATCATTTTATGATGTCCTTTGTGTTTTTGCCATTTGGCTTATAGGCTCAAATGACTTACCTTCTCCACTAAAGAAGCGACTAAATAATTCATAATATCCTAATCTTAAATCTTGAATGCCAACAATTAATCCTTCTA
Source organism: Clostridia bacterium (assembly GCA_007117465.1). Classification (GTDB taxonomy): domain Bacteria; phylum Bacillota; class Clostridia; order SK-Y3; family SK-Y3; genus SKGK01. The sequence continues at coordinate 6,640 of SKGK01000067.1, forward strand.
ATCCAATTACAATAATATTACCTATGACAACAATAAAAATATTGGCAAATCCTCTTGTCATCTGCGCTAATGTCATTACTGCTAGAATAAGTCCTGCATGGTTTAATGCAAAAGCACTAACTCTGATAAACGAGATAGAATTGCTAACAAAACCTAGCACTGTATCGAATACCTCAAAAAACGCTTCGGCAATAAAGCTTCCCTTGTTATCAGGCAACATCTTCTTTTTATAGTGGACTTTATTTTCTACTGCTTCTTTCATCGCGATACTGATGAGAGGAATGATGATACAAATAATCAAAACTATGATTGGGAGTGCTACGCTACCTACTGTAAAAGCGCGATATGCAAGGAAAAGAATGCTCCAATAAAACACTAATCCTGCAACTCCATTCTTATCTAATAATACCTTTACGATATCTCCTTCTCTAATTGCATTGACAATGCTAAACACGATCGCCAAACTAATAAGTGCCACACCTAGAACAATAGAGACGCCCATAATGATTGGAATATTTCTTGGAAGCAGCGGATGCATCCAAAGTGCAGGTATGATGGTCTCATATCCAAATATACTGCCATATAAAACGCCAAATACCATCACTACAATACCTGTCGGCAGCATAATCCCCCCTATATCCATACCACGTTTATTATACAAATACCAACCTATAAGCGCTAACACAGCTCCTTGCCCAACATCTCCAAACATCATCCCAAACAGCAACATATAGGTAATTGAGATAAAAAATGTAGGGTCTATTTCATGGTACGATGGCAGTCCGTATATACGCACTAAAGACTCAAATGGTCTAAATATCTTAATATTTTTTAGTTGTGTCGGTGGTGAAGAAGTTTTGACCATATTCACATCTTCAATGACATAACAGATATCCTTATGATGCTCCTCTAATGCTGCAACTAAATGCTTTAAGTCTGCTTCTGGCATCCATCCACAAATATAAAAAGACTCCTCCGTATGCGCTGCATATTTTCGAATATCAAATGCTTCGTACCGAATTTTTAATGTGCCATAAACATTGATAAATCTTTCTTTTTGCATTTCAATATATTGCCTCTTTTGCTCTTCTAATTCAGCGATTTTCCGATGCAACTTCTCATTTTCCTGCTCTAAATATGTCAGCGCTTCTACTGGCTTCCCATGTACTTTTCCAGAAATACGGATTCTTTCAAAGTATAGTGAACAAAAAATGCTATCAATTTTTGCTTCATGATAAACAGGCATAAAGTAAAAAAACCACGCATAATCACCCTCACGCGTTACAGGTATTACAAATACCTCCATGTCTTCTAAATACATTTGGAGTTTTTTAAAACTATCTTTTGGCATACGACCAAAGCGAAACTTAATGAATTCTAAATGAAAAAGTTTCTCTAACTGCACATCCACCTCTTTCATTGGATATAAATGTTTTAAAATTTGTTTGTTTTCATCGATTTTTGCTTGTATTTGCTCTTTCTTTTCTAGCATTTCTTGAAATGCTTTCTCTGCTTGATTAATGTAATAGCTTGCACCTCTCATCGACAAATACCCATCATAACACTGCTCACAGTAAGCAGGCAATGCCATCTCACGATAAATATAATCCGCTTTTTTCATAATTTCGGCATATGGATTTTCCTCTACATATGGATATAATTTTTTTACATTTGACAACACATTTACGGCATTTTCAAGTTGTATATTATTATCTATAATATGTCGTCTTACAAACAAATCAAACTGTTGCTGTGGTCCAACAATATTAATAAATTTCATTTTAAGTATTGCCATCTTTGTCCTTCATCTCCCTACTTCTCTTTTCTTCATTGAACAACATAATCTGCTATTTGTTCATATGAAAGACCATATCGAATCCCTTCAACAAGGGAAATAATATTACGAATTTCAATTTCTTTTAAGTGCAAGTATGCCATCATTGTTGCAATGGAAAACCGATTGTTACGCAAAAATCGTTTATGCATTTTATGCACATAATAAGCCAGTCGCTTTTCGTAATAATAACTGTTTGTCTCTTTAAAAAGACTAGAATAAGGTGTTTTCCCTATCACTTGTTGTACTTCTTTTTCACCTTTTGATTCTACAAGCGCTTTAATATCTGATTTCCTTAATTTATTGCCATATGGGATAACATAGGCGTAAATCATTTCTTTTTCTATTGCATAAAACTTTTTACATCGATATACCCACAATATGTTTAGTATATCAATCTCACTGCCAAAAGAATAAGATACTATCTTTTTATCTTTTCCTTTAAGGAGTCGTTCTTTTTGTTTCCATATTAGTGAGAAAAAATACATATCAAGGCTCATCTCAATCATAAATAGATTCAAATGTTGTGTATTGGTTATAAAAGGTAAAAGCACATCATAATATACACTACCCTTTAGTTTCTGTATAAATGCTGCTAAATTCTCTGACTCTGCTAATGCCTCAACATCAACCGTGCCGTATTTTTGTAAAAAAAGTAGTGAATCGCGCGTCACTTTGGTATTGTGTTCTGTATTAAATACGCGTAAAAGGATTTTCAAATCCTCAATCTCATATCTTAACACAGCAAAGTTTAAAAACTTTTTAACGTCCCCATGCATAAATTGAAACAATTTAATATAGTCATCAATGAGAGATGCTTTTAAATTTTTTTCTAGCTGCCCACGATGTATCGTATGTTCATCTACCTCTGATAACATGTGTGTATAATAGGTTCTATCTTTAAGATACCCTGTCACCTCTTGCACTGTTTTCTTGCGCATGAGTGTATCATAGTCGTCTTGCTTTAATAAATTGCCCAACATAAATCCAATTTTCGCCGATAATCCACTATACTTTAAAATACCGTACATTCCCTCTTCACCGCCTAATAATTGCGCGCATAATTTCTTCTTCCCACCTTGCTTGCTTTTGTAATGCCTTTTCACTAAGTGCTTCTAGCTTCTTATGTGTCTGGTGCTGTATCTTTTTTACTGTTCTTATGCCTTCTGCTTTCTCCTGATTAATCATTGCTTCTGCTTTTTGTTGGGCTTTGCTTAAAATATGCTGTTTAATTATTTCTAACTCTTGCTTTAAAGCTTCTTCTATATTTTGTTTGTCTTTTTGTGTGTTAATTATAACCTGTTGTGCCTTTTCTTCTATCTCTAATACCTTTTGTACAATCTCCTCCAAGTCACACTACCTCCTTGCCACAATAAAGACGAGACCTTTTACGCCTCGCCTTTGAAGATTTTCCCTATCTACTTATTATATCTAAAATAATCATTGTTGTCTAGTAATTATTTGCCTTTTTACAGACAAAGTATCAAATTTTTTAAAATAATATCTACTTTTCCTCATACCTTATCCAGTTCAAACCAAAAAGTCGTGCCCACTCCCTTTTCACTTTCAACACCAAAATCTACTTTATGTGCCTGTAAAATATTTTTTACAATGGCAAGCCCTAAGCCTGTTCCCATTACAATTTGATTTTTCTTTTTATCCGACTTGTAATATCGCTCCCAAATATACTTTAGTTCTTCCTGTTCAATCCCATCGCCCGTATCAGCAATTTCTATTCTTACCACTTTTTCTTTTTCAATCACATTAATAGATATGACTCCTTCTTTATGGGTATGATGAAAAGCATTATTGATAAGGTTGTATAACACTTGCTCAATTCGCTTTTCGTCTGCTGACACAAGCATATCTTCCGTATTTTCGAGAGATATTTTTATACCCAGTTGTTCACTACGTATTTCATATCTTTTTATAACATCAACAAGCTTTTGATTGATATAAAATCGTTCCATATCGATATGAAAATATCCTGACTGCATTTGAGATAAATTTAGGATATCGTCAACAATTTTACTAAGGCGTATGCTTTCTTCAATAATAATATCTAACTGCTTTTCTCGCTTTTGAACATCATTGCCACTTACATCTTTTATGATTTCTGCATAGCCTCTAATAAGACTGAGCGGTGTACGCAGTTCATGAGAAACATTGGCGATCAAATCTTTTCTGAGCTGATCAACTTTTGAAATTTCCTGTGCCATGTGATTAAAAGCATCTGAAAGCTTCCTAATCTCATCCTTCCCCTTCGGCTTTATTCTGACGTCAAAATCTCCTTGGGCAAGTCCTTGCGCTACTTTTGTAATGTCCCGAATGGGTCTTGTAAGTGTCCTCGCTACAAAAAAAGATAAAATCAAAGCCGCCACAAGCAAAATAATGGTGATATACAAAAGCTGCTGTTTTAGTATCAATGCGGTCGCTTCAACAGGTGCAATCGGCATATTGATAAAAAGTACACCTGCTAATGTTTCTGCGTGATACACAGGTAAACCCATAAACATAAAACGATTGCCGAACCTAGCATGCTCCATAGAAACGATTACTTCTTTTCCAGCGATCACCTCTAAAAACGCCTGTTTCCTAATATGTGTTCTTATCATCGGCTTATCAATATTCCCTGCTGCAAATAAGATATTTCCCTGTATATCTAATGCATCAATAATGACGTTATCACGATAAGCAACAGCATCAAAAAGATGCTGCATTTCTTCTTTCTCTTTGTACTCCATTTGCTTCGCAAGTTCATATGCCGTACTTTTAACACGCTCTGTCCTCATGGCTACATAAAAGCTTTCAAGAAATACAATTTGAAAAAGCCACAATAATATAAGTACAATAATAACTAATGCCATCATGCCCGTCCAAAGTTTTAATCCGATGCTCTTCATCTTTATACGCCCCATTCAAATTTATAGCCTGTTCCCCATACTGTTACAATATACTTCCGATACGGTTTGATGCTTTCTCGTAGCATTTTTATATGGGTATCTACCGTGCGTTCGTCACCAAAAAAATCATACCCCCATATCTGATCTAATAGCTGTGCCCTTGTAAAAACTTTATTAGGATGTCTAACCAAAAAAGCCAGCAAGTCAAATTCTTTTGGTGTAAGCTCTACACGCCTCTCATCTACATAAACATTTCTTTCACTTATTTTAACAACAAGTCCGTCAAAATAAAAGGCTTCGCTTTCATCCTTAGGCGTAGTGCTATCATTACTACGCCGTATAATCGCTTTTATACGGGCTAGCAATTCTTTAGGGCTAAATGGTTTTACGATATAGTCATCTACGCCTAATTCAAACCCAAATAATTTATCGTATTCTTCTCCCCGTGCAGTAAGCATGATAATCGGCACACTTGATGATTTTCTAATGTTTCTACAAACGCTCCACCCATCCATCTTAGGCATCATAATATCTAATATTACCAAGGCGTATTCATTCTTTTTAAAAAGATTTAGCGCTTCCACCCCATTAGATGCCTCCTCAACCTGATATTCTTCACGTATGTATTCCTTAATAATATCTCTAATCCGCTCTTCATCATCTACTACTAATAATCTTTGCATTTTGCTAAGCCACCTTTAATCTATTCATCACATCTTCTTTATTGTA
>SKGK01000185.1 GCA_007117465.1 Clostridia bacterium
TGAAAAAACAAGAAAAAGAACAGATTATAAAAGAAAAAACAGAAAAAGAAGAAACGCAAAAAAAGGAAATTAAAAAAGAAGTAACCCCAAAAGAGTCAATTGTAGAAGACAATATAAGAGTTCATGTGTCTATCTTAAATGACCTTATTAACATGGCAAGTGAAATGGTATTAGGTAGAAATCAACTGCTACAGACTTTAGAAAACTATCGCAAAACAATTCCCGGGATTACACCTATTCTTCAAAATATTGACCGCCTTACGAGTGGTATGCAAGAGAAAATTATGCAGACAAGAATGCAACCACTAGGAAATGTATTTAATAAATTCCCTAGAATTATACGTGATATCTCTAAATCTCTATCAAAAGATATCGTACTTACCATAGAAGGGGAAGAAGTAGAACTAGATAAATCCATGATAGAAGGACTTACCGATCCACTTACGCATTTGATTAGAAATGCTGCTGATCATGGGATTGAATCAGAAGAAAATCGACAAAAAGCAGGCAAGACTAGTAAAGGGACCATTATGCTAAAAGCGTATCATGAAAGTGGATATGTCCATATCGATGTCATTGACGATGGCAAAGGCATTGAAATTGAAAATATAAAGAAAAAGGCACTAGAAAAAGAATTACTCAACAAAAGCCAATTAGACAAGCTAAGTGAGCAAGAGATGCTTAAATTAATCTTTAAGCCAGGTTTTTCAACAGCAGAAAGAATAACCGATGTTTCTGGTAGAGGCGTAGGAATGGATGTAGTTAAAACTAATATTGAAAAGTTAGGTGGCTATATCGAGATTTTTACGAAGGTAGGAGAAGGAACTACTATACGTTTAATGCTCCCATTAACACTTGCTATTTTGCAGTCGCTGATTGTAGAAGTAGAAGGAGAACGATTTGCACTTGCGCAAGTAAATATAAAAGAAATTGTAAAAATAAAAAAAGGCGATGATACCCGCAAGATAGAATTTGTTAATGATTCACAAGTGCTAAGATTAAGAGGCAAGCTGCTGCCCATTGTTCACCTAGCAGATGTGTTGGGAATGAATAAAGCTACAACAATCAGCGAAAGAGCAGAAATGCAAGAAAGCTTACGGGTGTTTGTGCTCAAGATAGGGAGCAGGCGATTTGGGGTTTTAGTAGACACTGTAATTGGTAGTGAGGAAATACTAGTAAAGCCGCTTCCGGTTTATCTAAAAGATGCGGTATGCTACTCAGGTGTTACCATTATGGGAGATGGTAAAATTGCAATGATTTTAGATGCCGAAGGGATTATCAAAGAATCTAAGCTAAAATTCATAGAAGAAAAATCGACTTTAACAGTGCAGCAAGAGATAGACGCAAGTCAGATGAATGAGACACAAAATATATTGCTTTTCAAATGCTCAGGAAATGAAACCTTTGCCATCGATTTATCGATGATAGCTAGAATAGAGGAAATCAAGAGAGAAGATATCGAGTGTGTTGGAGATAAAATGTATATAAAACATTTAGGTAGTTCGCTTCGTGTGATAAGACCAGAAGAGTATTTATCTGTCAATAAAAATGTAGCATTTAGTGAAAAGCTGTACGTTATTATACCAAAGCTTGTTCGTCATCCAATAGGCATTATAGCCGAGAAAGTATATGACAATATCAATGTAGCATTAAAGCTTAAAACCGAAGATATACAAATGGAATGTTTGGTAGGGTCAGCCGTTTATGACAACAAGATTTTACTGGTGATTAATTTATATGAGTTATTTGAAAAAGCAGACCCTCAAAACTATAAAATCGCACAGCGAAAAGCGCTAGCAAAAAAATCCTTGCTCTTGGTAGAAGACACACCTTTTTTTCAAAGAATGGTAAAGGGTTACTTAGAAAGTATTGGATATGACGTAATACTTGCACCAAATGGCAAGGCGGCTTTTGAACTTCTGCAAAACAAACATTTTGATGCGGTTATCAGCGATATACAAATGCCCATTATGGACGGATTTGAGCTTGTGAAAAAAATAAAAGATAGCAAGACACTAACTCATTTGCCAGTCATTGCACTTACTTCTATGACGGGTGCGTACAATAAAAAATTAGGTATTGAAAAAGGATTTGATTACTATGAATTTAAGCTCGATAGAGATCGTCTTTTAGATACTATTGAGAAAGCACTAACAAAAGAAAAGGGGGGAGGGTGAGTGATAAAAGTACTGAGCTTTAGGCTGCAAGATAAGCTGTTAGGGATAGAAACCAACTACGTAAAAGAAATCAATCGGAATGTGGTCTATACGTGTGTGCCAAGAGCACCTAAAAAAGTAGTGGGTCTTTTTAATATGAGAGGACAAGTGGTGACGCTGTTTAACCTTAGCTATCTCTTAGGATGTGAGGTTGCGCATGAAAAACAAAATAGCACATGTATCATTCTTAAAGCAGCGCCTAATAGTCCCAATCAGGCAGGTTTTTTGATTGAACGTACCGAAGATGTGATTGATTTAGCAGACGAATTATGTGAAGAGCCCCCAGCAAATGTTGATGCTGAAAAATATGAATATATAAAAAAAGTAGCCAGGCTTGAAAATGAGCTTCTCATGATTGTAGATCCGATACTGATTACAGGGGTATAAAAAAATAATACAAAATAAATAATTGATATAGTTGACATATTTTACGTATATAATGTATAATAAAGAAGTAGAGTACTTTCACCTTATTCCATCCATCATGAGTTATAACATAACAACTCATTTATCGCACGATGTATAGCGGAGGGAGGGGAATAAATGTCACATGTTAAAGTGAAGGATAACGAGAGCTTGGACAATGCACTGCGTCGATTTAAGCGTCAGTGTGCAAAAGCAGGGGTGCTTTCTGAAGCGAAAAAGAGAGAACACTATGAAAAACCAAGTGTAAAGCGTAAGAAAAAGTCCGAAGCTGCAAGAAAAAGAAAGTTTAAGTAACATGAAAAAATATTTTAAAAGAAGGAGGGGTGTACCAAGTGTCCCTCAAAGACAGATTATTAGAAGACATGAAAGCTGCTATGAAGCAGAAAGATGTTGTTAAAAAGAATACCGTTCAGATGACAAGGGCAGCTATTCTCCAAGTTGAGAAAGATAATAAAATTACGCTTGATGATGACGGTGTTATCGATGTCATTTCAAAGGAAGTGAAAAAAAGAAAATCTGTACTTCCTGAATATGAAAAGAGTGGTCGCCAAGATTTAATAGATGTTTTAAATAGAGAGGCTGAGATTTTACAAAGCTATCTACCTGAACAAATGTCGGAACAAGAACTGGAAAATATCGTAAAACAAACGATAGAGGACGTTGGTGCCTCCGGTATGAAAGACATGGGTAAGGTGATGGCTGCAATAATGCCAAAAGTACGAGGTCGTGCAGATGGGAATGCTGTGAACGGTTTTGTGAAAAAATGTTTAGTATGAAAAAAATAGAGTAGATTACCCTCTACTCTATTTTTTTGCTTTAAATAACTTTTCAAATAAAGGGGTCTGTAAAGAGAGTGGTAGAGATAGTGACCATAATCCGACACCTCTTAGTCGCAGTTTACGAAGAATTGTACACTTAGCAAATAGACTTTGTTCATTTTCAAACCATACAATATGGTTATTGCCTTCATTATCAAAATAATTAAAATAAGGTGATTGTGAAAGATAGTCCGTATGTACCACAATACTTTCCTGGGAAATTCGCTTATCGATTGCTGCAAGACTAAGGCAAGTAGCACATTTATTGTTGGAGCTAAAAGGTATAAGCCAATCGTAACCATACAAAGGAAGACTTAGCATGGTTTTATGAGCAGGAATCCAAAACCGCAAATAATCTAACAATACTTTTAGACGATTAAAAGAAGAAATGGGTGCAGGAGGACTCCTAGACCATCCACATGTATCACACATGACCACCACAAAGTCTAAGGCTTCAATAGCTTGATGTAAGTAAGTATGATGTTGTCTAGCAGCAAATGCATGAGGTGTTGGTGTAAGTAAGGTAATATCAGTGGGGGTAAAAATCATAGAGAGGGTAAGGTCTCTTTTTTGCAAATGTTTCTTTAACGAGACAATAAATCTATATAAAAAAGACATATCCTTTGCTAAAACCCCTTCAAAGTCAATATGAATACCGGCATATTTTTTAGAGGTGGCTATGCGTAAGATATTATCTATTAATAACTGGCGGGTGCTAGCATTTGAAAGTATCTTGTGTGCTATATGACTACTAAAAACACCGTCGTCAAAATTAGTAATGACCATTAATGGTTTGACATTATTTTGATGCGCAGCTTGTATTAAGGATGTATCTGATAACGGTGAAAGAGAACCATCTTGGTAAATACTGTACCCTAAAATACTGATATACGTAAGATACTTAGCAAAGTGTGCAAGGGTTTTTAGTGCAGTATTATCTTTGGTAGGGGTTATATATCCGTTTGATTCTATTAATAGGGGGCTATGAAAAAACATGATATCTCTCCTTATGATTTTATTCTTTAACACTTATGATTAATAAGTATGTGATAAATACACAATATATTATAGAATTAGTATGAAACAAATTGAAAAATGTGTTGAAAAAAATATAAACATGGCTTAGAATATATATATAACGGTTGGTCGGTTGGTCAGTAGAAATTTGTAAAGTAGAAAGAAGGTGATGCGATGTTTGAACTTTTTTATCCGGATTTAATTTTAGACAGCATTTATCATATAGAGCTAGAGTCACTACATAAAAATCAGATTAAAGGGCTCATAATTGATATTGATAACACGCTAGTCGCTTGGGATATAAAAGAGGCTGACGAATTATCAATGCAGTGGATAAAAAGAATGAAAGAAAATGGAATAAGGGTTTGTCTGGTATCAAATAACACGCGTGATCGTGTAATTAAGTTCAATGAACAGTTACAATTGTTTGCTGTACATAGTGCTAATAAGCCGACTAAAAGGCCTTTTCTAAAAGCACTGAAACACTTAGAGACACACCCTAGTCAAACAGCGGTAATAGGAGATCAGATTTTTACCGATGTATGGGGTGCAAATCGTCTTAATATGTTTAGTATTTTAGTGACGCCGATTAGTCCAAAAGAATTTCCACTGATTCGCATAAAGCGATTTTTTGAAAAAAAAGTTCTAAAAGAGTATCATGCACGTCATGAAAAATAGGCTTGCGGATTATAGAGGGTATCATGCGAACAAAAAAGAAGGAGAGTAACCGGACAAATGGTAAATACAATAAGAGGTGACACAAAAGTACTAGGGGTTATTGGTAATCCAATTGAACATAGTTTTTCACCACAGATACACAATACAATATGCAAATGTTTAAAGCTACCTTATACATATGTTCCCTTTCATGTAATGGAAGAAAACTTACAAGATGCTATAAAAGGTCTGTGTGCATTATCAGTACAGGGCTTTAATGTTACCATTCCACATAAAAATAGCATTATGCAGTATCTAAATGGTGTAAGTGAGGAAGCACGTTTAATAGGCGCAGTCAATACAGTGAAAAATGTAGCGGGCAAATTGTATGGATATAATACAGACGGAAATGGTTTTATTCGTTCACTTAAAAAATACAATGTCGATGTAAAAGGGAAAAACATTTTAATATTAGGTGCCGGAGGAGCAGCAAGAGCGGTAGCGGTTAAGATGGCAATAGAGCAAGCAAAGTGCATTACCATTTTAAATCGCACGGTGGATAAAGCAAAGGAAATTTGTGAGGTGATCAATACCCACATAGTGGATATTGCAAACAGTGATGTGTTTAGCAGTGAAAATGTTAGTCGATATGGACAAAGAGTTGATATCATCGTTCATACAACCCCTATAGGTATGTATCCTAATATTGAAGCAAATCCAGTAGAACAATTAGCTTTCCTAAAAGAAGATATTGTTGTTTGTGATCTAATTTATAATCCGCCTAAAACCGTCTTGTTAAAAGAGACAGAGAAATCAGGATGTCTCTCGATAAACGGGTGGGGAATGCTTATCTATCAAGCTGTCAATGCTTTTGAAATATGGACGGGAGAAAAAGTAAGTAATGATGTAATATACCAATTATATAAATTATTATAAAACGGAAGGTGTTTAATGTGAAATTAAAAAACTATATGGAAGAGCTTGTTTTTAATATGATAGATAAAGTGCTAAAAAAAGAGGATTGTTGTAAATGTGAAAAATGCATCCTAGATATTGCAGCAGTAGCGCTAAATGAATTACCACCTCGTTATGTTGTATCTGAAGAAAAAGAGGTCTTTTTAAAAGTAAAACAGTTAGAACAGCAATTTGAAGTAGATGCAATGGCAGCTATTATTAAAGCAGAGAAAATAGTAAGACAAAACCCTAGACATTAAATTGTAGGCAGGCAGTGGGTTGCTTAGTCAGTGTGATTTTTTGGAAGTACTATATAAATAAGTAAGAGGTGAGTATAAGTAAATGTCTTCATGTCAAGAAAACATTGTACTAATTGGTTTTATGGGAACAGGCAAGTCAACCGTAGGAAAGCATATTGCGCAAAAGACAGGGCGCGTTTTTGTGGATGCAGATTATGAAATCGAGCGGTTAGAACACATGCCAATATCGGATATTTTTAGTGTAAAAGGAGAAAAATATTTTAGGGATAAAGAAACAGCGGTTATAAAAGAACTAGTACAGCACCAAAATACTGTAATTGCCACTGGAGGAGGAGCCGTTCTTCGCAGTGAAAATATCAGACATCTTAGACAAACAGGTGTTATTATACATCTTAAAGCAGATGTAGAGACGATTTTAAGAAATACTGCAAAGGATACAAAAAGACCCCTCTTGCAAGCAAATGATGTAAAAGCACGGATTGTTAGTATGTTAGCGCAAAGACAGCCCTATTATGAGCAGCATGATTATGAGGTAGATGTATCTCATTTAACGGTGGAACAAATAGTAGATGCTATTATACAGCATACGAAAGGCGGTAGGATAAAGGATGCAATCATCTAAAAAAAACATCTTAGTAATCCATGGCCCGAATATTAATATGGTAGGGGTCAGAGAAAAAGGAATTTATGGAACAGAAAGCTATGATAGCATAAACACACGTATACAAGAGCAGGCACAAAAGCTAGGTCTACACGTTGATATTTTTCAGTCTAACTGTGAAGGTGCAATGATTGATAAAATTCATGGTGCAATGGGTGTATATGAGGGTATCTTAATCAATGCAGGCGCATATACGCATTACAGTATTGCTATTAGAGATGCTATCAAAAGTGTTCAAATTCCAACGATAGAAATACATTTATCTAATGTACATGCAAGAGAAGAATTCCGTAGCAAATCAGTTATCGCAGCTGTATGTGTAGGGCAGATTTGTGGATTTGGTGGAGATACTTATCTACTAGGGTTGTATGCACTTAAAAATGCAAGGCATAAGGAGAATCGTTGATGGCTTTTGATGATTTTAAAATACGTTTAGACAACTTACAAAAAAAGCTATCGACGTATGACTTAGATGCAATAATTATTACCAATCTTGTAAATGTGGCATATATATCTGGCTTTAAAGGAACGGCTGGCAAAGCTCTGATAACAAAGCAAGAAGCTTTTTTGATTACGGATTTTCGATATACCCAGCAAGCGAAATTCCAAGCGCCTTATTTTACTGTCATACAATATGAAAAAAAAGTAGAAGATACGTTAAACGCAGTTATTAGTAAGGTAAAAGCAGATAAAGTAGGCTTTGAACAAGATACTATAACCTATGAACAATATGATCAGTATCTTAGCGCATTATCAGATGCTCATTTAATTCCTACTAAAGGCCTGATTGCTTCACTTAGACAGCAAAAACAAGCTGATGAAGTAGAAAAAATACGTAAAGCCGCAAGTATTGCAGATGAGGCATTTTCGAGTATCCTAAAGCAAATCCAACCAGGAATTAGTGAAAAGTCGATTGCATTTGCATTAGAGTACGAGATGAGGCATAGGGGTGCGACATCTGTTTCGTTTGATATTATTGTAGCTGCGGGAGAGCATGCTGCGCTGCCCCATGCAAGACCTAGTGACACAGCACTTGCAGTAGGGGATTTGGTGGCACTTGATTTCGGATGTGTATATGAGGGATACTGCTCGGATATGACTCGTACAATTGGTATTGGGCATCTGACAGTGGAAAAACAAAAAATATATCATACCGTTTTAAAGGCGCAGCACGCAGCTCTACAAAGTATAAAGGCCAAAATAGCTGCCAAAGAAGTAGATGGTGTAGCGAGAGAGATTATTACACAAGCGGGATATGGTGAATATTTTGGACATGGTCTAGGGCATGGGGTTGGGCTACAAGTACATGAAGCGCCTAGAATGTCACCCATCAGTGAGGATGTGTTGTCAGAAGGGATGGTCGTTACAGTAGAACCTGGTATATATGTGCCTACAGTAGGTGGTGTGCGGATTGAAGATTTGGTGTATATCACCAAGGGTGGTATTGAGAATTTTACAAAGTCACCCAAAGATTTAATCATTCTATGATAAATATGAGTGATTCTAAAAATAATACTTGAACTTTTAATCATTTTAAATTAAACTATAAGTGTGAATTATTTTTAGCCGATTAATGGAGGAGATACCGATGATATCAGCAGGAGAATTTAGAAACGGCATTACATTTGAATTAGAAGGAACCGTATACCAAATTGTAGAATTTCAGCATGTAAAGCCAGGAAAAGGCGCTGCGTTTGTAAGAACCAAGCTACGTAATATTATTAATGGCGCTGTAATTGAAAAAACATTTAGACCTAGTGAAAAAATGCCAAGGGCACATGTAGAAAGAAATGAAATGCAATACCTTTATAATGATGGTGGGTTATATTACTTTATGGATCAAGAAACGTATGAACAGATTCCAATTGATAAGCAAGTATTAGGGGATGCCTTGAAATTTGTGAAAGAAAATATGAATATCAAAGTGCTTTCATACAAAGGGTCTGTTTTTGGGGTAGAACCACCGAATTTCGTAGAACTTGAAATAACCGAGACAGAACCAGGTATAAAAGGTGATACTGCAACAGGCGCTACTAAGCCTGCTACGGTAGAAACAGGTGCCACAATCTATGTACCATTGTTTATTAACCAAGGAGATGTTATTCGCATAGATACGAGAACAGGAGAGTATATGGAAAGAGCATAATGGTTATAATAGTAAAAGCATTAAAAAATAACTTACATAGGGTATTTAACATCCTAGAGGATGATATTAAAACCCTTTTAGACAGAGGAGGAAATCAACATGGAATACTTAGGTGAAAAAGTAGCATATTTAAAAGGATTAGTAGAGGGTATGAACATTGATTATAAGACGAATGAAGGAAAAGTGATTCATCAAATTATATCAGTTTTAGGAGATTTTGTTACCGCTTTTGAGGAGATGGAAGATGAGCAAGCGGAAATCAGCGATCACTTAGAAGAAATAGATGAGGATTTAGCAGATTTAGAATATGAAGTATATGATGAATTTGATGATGAGTACGATGACGAATATGATTATGAAATTGATGATGACGATATGGCGTATTATGAAATTGAGTGCCCAAATTGCCAAGAAAATATTTATTTAGATGAAGAGTTGTTAGAAGAAGATGATGATTTAGAGTGTCCTAACTGTAAGCAACCCATCGAAATAGAATTTGACTGCGATTGTGATTGTGGTTGTGAGGAATCAGAGCAGTAAAGATATTTTTAAAAGATACTGACATGGAAAGCATGTCAGTATCTTTTTTTTGCAAAAATATTTTTGATTTGGTTCTAAAAGTGGACAAAGTATAATATTAATACTAAGAGAGGAGGGAGAGACAGTGGTTATAACAAATGAGAAATTGATACAGATAAAACGCAAACCCATTACTGACATGTTTTTTCAAAATATCTCAAAAGATATTACAGGTATTTTGAAAAAAATACCATCATCAGCATTAGGATGTATCGAAGAAATTCGTCTTAAGACCAATAAGCCGCTAATGATATACGATGGTAGCACAGGATGGTTTGTAACCGAAAAAGGAAAACTGACCCAAGAAGATACAACGGGGTACATCGTAACACAAGAGGCGATTAATAAAACCATTGAACTGATTAGTAATAGCTCGGTATATGCTATTCAAGAAGAGTTGAAAAATGGTTTTGTAACCATCGAAGGGGGTCATCGTGTAGGGGTCACAGGAAAAGTAGTGGTTAGTAATGGGAATATTATTTCCATCAAAGATATTGCAGGAATGAATATACGAATATCCAAGCAAATTATTGGAGCTGCGGATAGCGTTATGAAATATATTGTAGCAGGCACACATAAAGTAGCGAATACGCTTATTATTTCACCGCCACAATGTGGGAAGACGACAATGCTTAGAGATATTGCAAGGCAGCTTAGTTATGGTGATGCTAATACTGAAAGAACGGGCATAAAAGTGGGCATTGTAGATGAAAGGTCAGAAATAGCAGCGTGTTTTAAAGGGGTAGCGCAAAATGATGTAGGGCCTAGAACCGATGTTTTAGATGCATGTCCAAAAGCTTTAGGCATGATTATGATGATTCGATCAATGTCACCAGAGGTTTTAATTACCGATGAGATAGGCACAAATCAAGATATTAGTGCATTAAAGCAGGTGTTAAATGCAGGTGTCAAAGTTATCGCAAGTATACACGGATATAGCCGAGAAGATGCCATAAGAAGACCAATATTTAAGAGTATGCTCCATGAACGATTCTTTGAAAAAATCATCGTGCTAGGAAAATCAAAAGGTACAGGTACAGTAGAACAGGTATGGGATGAAAACTAGGAGGCTTATATATGGTGATAAAGTTATTAGGAGCCGTTTTAGTCATAGGGTCTGCCACGGTCATAGGATTTTCAATGGCAACAAAGTATGCAAAAAGGCCTGAAACGTTAAGGGCACTTCAGGCAGCGCTACAAATGCTTGAATCAGAAATAGCCTTTTCGATGAGTACATTACCGCAAGCATTTGACCGAATTTCCCATAGTTTTGGACATAGTATTGGAAAATTATTCGAATATACGTCGCATCTTATTAAACAGCGCACAGGTATCACGGCGAAAGAAGCATGGATGAAGGCGATATATGAATACAATAATATACTTCACTTAGAAAAGCAAGATAAAGATATTTTAATGGCATTTGGAAATGCGTTAGGCAGGTTAGATAAAGAGAGTCAAATTAAGAATATTCATTTAGCATGCTCGAAGCTCTCTTTAGAAGAAAAAAAAGCAGAAGATCTAAAATACAAATATGTGCGCATGTATAAAGGGCTAGGAGTGTTAGGTGGTGATTTGATTGTACTTTTATTGATGTGAATCAATCGACAAACAATAGTTAAACGATAGATAAAATTTTGGAACGGGGGGAGTATAATGGACATTGATTTGATTTTTCAGATTGCAGCCATTGGCATATTGGTAGCGGTCCTTAACCAATTACTGATTCGTTCAGGGAGAGAAGAACAGGCAATGCTTACAACATTAGCAGGTCTTATTGTTGTTTTGATGATTATTATTAAGGAAATAAGTAATTTATTTGATACAGTCAAAACCATGTTCAGATTGTAGCGAGGGTGAAAATATGGAAATACTACAGATTGTAGGGTTGGGATTGGCGGCGACAGTCATTTCAATTATACTTAAGCAACAAAGGCCGGAATTTGCCATTCAGATTAGCATTGTAACAGGGCTTATTATCTTTACTATGGTTGCAGCAAATCTTGCAGCTGTCCTAAGATTACTAGAAAATATTGCTGCGAAGGCAAATTTGGATTTGGTGTATGTAAATACGATTATTAAAGTCATTGGGATTGCGTATATTTCTCAATTTGGCGCAGAAATATGTAGAGATGCAGGGGAGAATGCGATAGCCTCTAAAATAGAATTTGCAGGTAAAATACTCATTGTCGTAATTGCTGCTCCTATTGTTTTAGGTCTTTTGCAGCTATTAATTCAAATACTTCCGTAGCGAACAAGTAAGGTATGAGCGAAGCGAATTTTCTTGCAAGATTGAGGGGGGCCTATGAAAATAAAAACAAA
>SKGK01000157.1 GCA_007117465.1 Clostridia bacterium
ATTGAAAATTAAAGTAAAGATAGATATAATAAGAACAATCGGTTTTGAGAGAGTATAGAATGGGAAGGATTAACAATATGGATATTTCACTGATAATACCAGCATACAATGAAGAAAAAAGAATTGGCGATACCATTACAAAAGCATCACATTTTTTACAAGAGCATTTTAAACAGTATGAAATTATTGTAGTAGATGATGGCAGTGAGGATAAGACTGTAGAGATTATTAGAAAGATAGATGATAAGCGCATAGCATGTATAGCGTTAGAGCAAAATTGCGGGAAAGGTCGTGCAGTGCAAGTAGGTATGAATTCAGCAAGAGGAAGATATTGCCTTTTTACAGATGCTGATTTACCTTATCGATTAGAAAGTATTTTAAAGGCAATAGATGTATTTCAGAAGACCCATGCAGATGTGGTGATTGGTTCAAGGGATTTGTTTAAGGACAAGCCTGATGCTGCATATCCTTTGTATAGAAAAGTGATGTCGATGGTTTTTTCTACATACATGAATGTAGTTTTAGGGCTTGGCATAACAGATACACAATGTGGTTTTAAAGCGTTTACATATGAAGCGGCAAATATTATTTTTCCTAAGCTCACGGTCGCAGGCTTTGGATTTGATGTAGAACTTTTGTATGTAGCTAAAAAAAATAAAATGCATGTTGGAATGATTCCCGTAAATTTAAGACATACGGGAGACTCTAAAATAAATATTATTACTGATTCATTGAAAATGATGAAAGATACAGTAAAGGTAAGAATCAATAATTACAAGGGGCAATATGACAAATAACATTAATGTTTGTATTAGTAAGGGAGGAAAAAATTGAAAAAATATATACAGCTATTGGTTGGGATATTTTTTAGCATCGTATTTTTATATTTATCGTATATAAGTGTAGGAAAATTAGATATCTCTAAAATGATAACCTTTCGTGTTAATTATATATGGATGGCAGTGTCAATTTTTTCATTTGCGCTTACGATGGTGTTTCGAAGTTTGGCTTGGAGCGACGGCTTAAAGCAATCTTTAACGTTTAGATGGGCTTTTAAAGGAGTGTGCGTAGGTATGGGTGCAAATATGGTCATGCCATTTAAAGCGGGAGAAGCGATACGCATAGGTATATTTGGAAAATATGCGCAAGAACAGGAAAAAGAGAAGCATTCTTATTATAAAGCAGGGATTAACTTGCTGTTAGAACGCGCTTTAGATATTGTTATTTTAACGCTACTTGCATTAATAACTCTTTCTTTTGTTGACTTTGGGGGTGAAATGCGCCAACGCATTTACTTTTTGAGGAATACTATTTTGATTGCAGAGGTAGTAGGTATCGCAGCGTTTGTTTTGATATGGAGGTTCCGTAGATATTGGTCAGATTTACACCCCTATTTGAAAAAGGTAGTTGAAATTCTACAAGGATTAACAGTCGTTAAAAAACCCAAGGTGATATTAAAGGTGTTTGCGTATCTCATGCTTTCGTGGCTCTGTATCTATATTTCTACTATTGCAGCTGTGATAAGTGTAGGCATGGGAGAGATAAATATAATGGGTGTTTCCCTTGTTATATTGGTTCTGACAAATATTGCGGTACTACTTCCGGCAGCACCCGGGGGGATAGGGGTTTTTCAATATGCAACAGTATATGCACTTGGATTATTTGCGGTTTTGGGTTTACATGCAGCAGTATTAGCAGTATTACTGCATTTTGTACAGTATCTAGCGATATTACCAATAGCAGGTTATTACTTAGTCTCAATGAGAAAATGGATATTTCAATTTATGAAGTGAGGGATTGTATGGAAAACTTAAAGAAATATTTTTCAAGTGAATCATTTTTTTGGGCTACTTTTTTTATATTGATGATAATCAAATATGGGTATTATGGATTTTCTTATTACCCTATATTAGATGATTGGATACAGTATGGCGGCTTTTCGCTGTATCCTAACATCTTTAATGATGTGCTTATTAACATAGGCACGTACATGACTAGACCTTTAGCTGCTTTATCTGATCCTTATATATGGGCGCAATTATGGGGGAGAATGGGTATTGCTTTTTTTATTATTACCATGATGCATGGGGCAAGTGCTTATTTTCTATATAAAGTACTTGAATATCAAGGGTTAAAGGTAGGCATGATGTTTTTAGTGGTATACGGATTGCTACCATTAGGAACCGAATCAACATATTGGATTTCAGCTTCTTCTAGGTTAGTTGTAAGCGTTTTTTGGATGGCACTAGCACTCTATATGTTGGCATTATATGTTAAAACATTTAAAAGGCGATATATATTTATCTATACGATTACACATTTGCTTTCTCTAGGTTACTATGAACAGGTTGTAGCTCTTAGTTGTTTTAGTGCTGTTGTATTATCAGTAATAAATTGGAGAAGAATAGTGCATAAGTGGATAGTAATTGTCCCATTCGTTAATTTTGGTATTATCGCTTGGTACTATAATTCATTTGGGAATAGTGGCAATGTAGCAGCAAGAGGAGAGATGGTGCAGCAAGACTATCTTGCGCATTTTGGGAAAGTATTAGAAAATATTGCTGAAATATGGGGACCTGTACAGCGAGCATTAATGGCTAATGGCTTTGTAAGAGGCTGGGAGATTTTGATAGAAGACAGTTCATATTTGTATTTATTGTGCATGGTTCTAGCGAGTG
This sequence comes from Clostridia bacterium, assembly GCA_007117465.1. GTDB lineage: Bacteria > Bacillota > Clostridia > SK-Y3 > SK-Y3 > SKGK01. The sequence goes on from SKGK01000157.1 coordinate 2,679, forward strand.
TGACAGCAGGATACTTTGCTTATCGAAAAAAACAACAAGAAGAGCGAGATGTCTCTAGGCTAATCATCATGTTTGTGATAGGATTTCTGCTTTTTTGGGTACCATTTGCAATAAATTTTGCATTAGAGACGGTGTGGATTTGTTTGCGCAATGTATTTACCTCTTTTATAGGTTTAGCTCTGATGGTAACAGCGCTAGTCAATTTGATGCTAAGAGGTCGTATAGGGTCGATAGCAAGAAGTGTACTTATTGGATGTGTGGCATTTATATTCTTAGTGGTTAACATTTCTGAGATAACAGATTATAAGAATGCGGGTGAAATCGATGCTCAAATTGCTGATAATATAATTAGTGCGGTTAATGACCCTGCTTTTTTCAGTGGAGATAAATCGGCAGTTGTATTTAATACAGAGTCTACGTATATAGAGCAAAATATATATTACAAGGACCATATTCATAATGTTACCTCAAGTGACTGGGCATTAACAGGGGCCGTAAGAGCACGTGCACGTAATTTGAATATTAGAGGCTTTATTATGAATATGTGGCCAGGAAGTGGAATTCCTATTCGTGATCAGCATTGGGAAGAAGCAATTATATTAGGTATACAAGACGATTTATCAGTGGTGCATTTAAGAGTAGAACAAAAAATGGAAGATGAGATGTATTTATATACAGTAGAGAATGTATTGTTTGGTATTGCACGAAAGGACGAGGCGAGAGGAAGATATTTTTATGAAAGCAACCAATAAAGCCGTAAAAACAGTTGGAATTATGTTTATATTAACTTTTTCAGGAAAAATGATCGGGCAGATACGGGAGATTTTTTTAGCAAGCTTTTATGGGACAGGATACGAAGCGGCTGCCTTTACGGCGGCAAGCCAAGTGCCTCTTCATTTTTTTGATATTGCATTTGGTGCTGCGATTGCTTCTTCTTTTATCCCGATTTTTAATGAGTATTTAGAAAAAGAAGATAAACAGCAGGCGATTGATTTTTCAAATCACTTTGTGAATATTATTTTTGTGTTTGCCTGTATTATTTCAGTCGTAGGTGTGTTATTTGCAAGGCCAATTTTATCGTTAATTACACCAGGGTTAGATGCAGAGACTTTTGCGCTTACGGTACAATTGCTGCGTGTGTTATTTCCCATGATTATTTTCACAGGACTTGCTTTTGCATTTGTAGGTATTTTGCAATCATTTAGCGAATTTACCATTCCTGCATCCATCAGTTTGCTTTCTAATCTTGTCATTATTATTTATTTTATCTTCTTTAATCAGCGGTTTGGCATTTACGGCTTGGCAGTTGCAATGCTAATAGGGTGGTCGACACAAGTGATTGTACAAATACCAGCACTTATTAAAAAAGGATATCGGTATCGGTGGGTACTTAGTATAAATCATGAAGGGATTAAAAAAGTAGGTAAGCTAGCACTGCCTGTACTTATCAGTACATGGGTACAGCCCATAAATGTGTTGGTGAACATTCGTTTAGCGTCTTACCTTAATGAAGGCAAAGCCATTGCTTCTTTAAATTATGCCAACAAGCTGTATATTATTATTGTAGGGGTATTTACTTTTGCACTAACTAACTTTATTTTTCCATCTCTATCTAGGATGAAAGCAGGTAACCATACAGAAGCTTTTGCAAACATGCTAAACAGAGCAGTACGAACGGTGATATATTTTATTTTTCCGCTGATGATAGGATTTATCGTTTTGAGAGTACCGCTTATACGGTTGATTTACGAAAGAGGAGAATTTGATGCTTTTTCTACTGAGTTGACATCTACCGCATTGCTGTTTTATGCGATCGGTATGATGGGGTTAGGGATACAAGATGTTATGAATAAAGGGTTTTATGCATTACACGAACCATCTATCCCAATGAAAATATCGATGGGGGGTATTATACTAAATATTTTACTAAGTGTTGTGTTTGTACATGTTATTGGTACGGGAATTGGAGGACTAGCGTTGGCTACCTCTATAGCGGGAATGACTATCTCATTACTACTAGTCATTAATATGCAAGCAAAAATAAAAGGGATTATTACCCGTAGCATGCTTAAACATTTCACAAAGACAGTGGTGGCTTCATTGGTTATGGGGGGTGTAGTGCTGTGGATACATCTGAGTGTTAGCAGCGAAGTTATTATATTCATGCAAGGCAAATTATTTCAGGTGGCATTTCCGGCGTTAGCAGGCATTATAACATACGCTTTGATGACCTTTATATTAAGGATGGAAGAAGCAGTTTTTGTAGTCGAGGTTATTAAACATAGAGTTAGAAAAAAATAAAGGAGTGAATGTTTTGAATGAAAGCATGATTTTTCATTTTTTCATTAAAGTGTTTCATAATATTATGAAATGTTATGAAAATAGCCTAATGTATTTATGCATCAATCGTATTTCTTATTTTATGAAACAGATATTAGAAAAAAGTGATTTAGTTAAGTTAGTTACAAGACAAAATTACAAAGATGAAGCATTGGAAAGTAGCTTATTCTATCGCATTGCTTATTGGCCTTATAGAATACTTAAAAAAGCATCTTACAGGTACGCTAATGTATTGGAGGATGTTGTTAACAATAGTTTCATAGCATCTTCTACCCAATACTTGTTTGAGCGGCTTTTATTAGTAAGTACGCGTTTTTATGGTTTGTTTGTTATCGTTTTTGTGATAACAGAAGCAGTTTTAACAATTGCTTTTAATGGTTTTTGGTTTATGCCAGTGTTGCTAAAATTTATAGTTGCACTAGCAGGGGTGTTTTTTGTTTTATTAAATAAGCCATTAAAAGATTTATATATAGGAAGTTGTATAGCAACCTTTGTGGGAGATTTTTTTGCTATAAATGATAAGCTCATAACGCTACCCGAAAAACGATGTAATAAAAGATTTGTCAATACACTTGCAATTGTTGTAGGGTTTGTTTTAGGAGTATGTGCATTTTTCCTTACTTTTAAGTGGTTTGTGTTTAGTGTAGGGGGTATTATTGGGTTAGCATTGGTGTTATGGAAAGTGGAAATAGGCGTGTTAGCGATTATTTTATTGGTACACTTTATACCAACAATGATGATAGCAGGTTTGACAGTTGTTACCTTTATATCTTTTGTGCTAAGAGCTGTGTTTGATAAAAAATTTACAGTAATTACTACCCACATGTGCCTATGGATCATCATTTTTGCAGGCATCTTATTATACGGAGGCATAACCTCTTTTACCTTTGCAAGTAGCATGAAAATTTCAATGATTTATATTGTTTTTATTTTATTTTACTTTATATTTGTTAGTACAGTAAAAACAAAAGGGCACATATATTCTTTAATGACTATATTTATGGTATGTGGATTTTTTGTATCATTATATGGTATTTATCAATATCTCACAGGTGCTATAGGTGCACAAGCTTGGGTAGATGCTGATATGTTTGCAGACATTAAAGTCAGGGTTTATTCAACCTTTGAGAATCCCAATGTGCTTGGAGAATATTTAATCTTATTAATCCCAGTGTGTTTAGGGTTAATGTGGGCTGCTAAAAAGTGGCATCAAAAAGTTGTATTTACTGGGATTACTGTTACGATGTGCATCTGTCTCGTTCTAACGTATTCAAGAGGTTCTTGGGTAGGGTTACTACTTGCGATAGGAATATTTGCTTTGTTTGTTGACAGACGATTAATCTTATTGGGAATTCCTGTTTTGATGGTGCTGCCGCTTATGATGCCAGAGAGTATTATCAATCGTTTTATGAGTATTGGCAACCTTACAGATAGCTCCTCTTCTTATCGTGTATATATATGGTTGGGTACATTAAATATGTTAAAAGATTATTGGCTATCTGGTATAGGACTTGGAACAGAAGCATTTAACCAAGTATATCCGCTTTATAATTATGCAGGCATTGTAGCGCCTCATGCGCACAATGTATATTTACACATATTGTCAGAAATGGGAATTATGGGCTTGGTAGCAATGCTTGTCATTTTATATATATTTTTAAAAATGATACTTATTACGTATTTAAATACAAAAGACAGGTTCATAAAGATATTTGTAGTTTCAGTAGGAGCAGGGATGGCAGGGTATTTACTACAGGGAATGTTTGATAATGTTTGGTATAATTTTAGAGTATTTTTAATTTTTTGGATGTACATGGCTTTTGTTGTAGCGGCAAGAAATATACAAAAAAGGAGTGAAAAAAGTGATTAAAATTATCAATGTAATTAGCGATACAAATATAGGTGGTGCTGGTAAGTGTGTCCTCACTTTTTTAAAGACATTTGATAGAGCTAAATTTGATGTTGGTGTCGCAGTGCCAAAAGGAAGTTTATTAAAAAGTGAAATACAAAAAATGAATATAAAGATATTTGAAGTAAATGGCATGGTAGACAAGTCTATGGACTTAAAGGTAGTTCGAACGTTATGTAAATATCTCAAATCAGAACAACCTGATGTGGTGCATACGCACGCGAGTCTTTCAGCTAAAGTTGCCGCAAGATTAGCAGGCGTAAAAGGTATCATATACACTAGGCACTGTGTATATCCCCCAAGTCCTTTACTTATGAAAGGGCCAGGAAGACACATGAACCGATGGCTAAACCACACTTTTTCTGATAGAATTATTGCAGTGGCAGAGGCAGCTAAAGAAAATCTTACAGATACGGGGATATCATCTGAAAGGATACAGGTAATACTTAATGGTGTAGAAAAACTAGAAGAAATATCTGAACAAGAGAAGCAGTTGTTAAAAGAAGAATTTGGGATACAAAAAGATGAGTTTGTAGTAGGTATCATAGCACGATTAGAAGAAGTAAAAGGACATGAATACTTTATTGAAGCTGCAAAATTAGTATTAGCATGTGATTTGCCAGTAAAATTTCTTATTGTAGGGACAGGAACGCAAGAGAAAATATTAAAGCAAAAAGTTAATGAATTGGGACTTAATAAAAAGGTAATATTTGCGGGATTCATATCAAATGTTACAGGAATTATGAATATTATTGACATTAATGTAAATGCTTCTTATGGTACGGAAGCGACGAGCCTTTCTTTATTAGAAGGAATGAGCCTTGGGAAACCTGCGGTCGTAACAGCGTTTGGTGGAAATCCAGGTGTTATTTTTGAACAACAAAACGGATTTTTAGTACCCATTAAAGATGCGCAGAAAATGTCTGAAGCAATTATACGGTTATTGAAAGATGATAAATTACGTGCTAACATGAATGCACAGTGCAAGAAGATTTTTGAAAATTTGTTTACGGCACAAGTAATGACAGCAAATATTGAAAAGGCATATAAAGAATTAGCGCAAAGACAGGAGGAAAAATGATGCGTATATTAGATCGAAAAGGAAGGTTATTTGGTAAAATAAATATCATAGATTTAACAATTATACTGATTATAGTATTAATAGCGGGAGCCGTGTATCATGTGTATTTTCGTGAAGATGAATCAGCGCAAGTGCTAGCTCATCGTATTGAGTATGACATTGAATTAGCTGCAAGACCAGAAACACTTGTAGAGGTAATTGCAGTGGGAGATAATATATGGGACAGTGTGAGGGGACATTATTTAGGGACAGTGGTTGACAAGCAAGTAAGACCGGCTACAAAAGTGAGTGAGGACATGGTAAAAGGCAAATATATAGTAGCTAAGATTCCTAATATGTATGATGTTATAATCACCCTTGAGGCTAACGGCAGGGTAACACCATATAGCATATTAGCAGAAGGCATCGAGGTGAAAGTCGGACAGAGGATATACGTAAAAGGAAAAGGATATGCAAGTCCAGGATTTATTGTTGGACTGCGATACGATGAATAGAAGCTTGAGGGAGGGGAAAAAATGTTTTTAGATGATAAAGGAAGAATTTTTGGAAAGGTTAGTATAATAGATATTGCCGTTGTTTTATTTATATGTGCAGCAATCGGTGGTGCATACTTTAAGTTTTTTATGTCACCACAGGGGCAAGCGGCAAGACAATTTGATACGCTTACGTATCAAGTAGAAGTTAAGAATATTAGGCAGCCTTCGGTAGATGCAGTACTAGCAGGTGCAGCAGTATACGATGGTGAAACAGGTAATCCCATCGGAGAGATTATCCAAAAAAAAGTAGTGCCTGCAACAGGCTATATTGAAAAAGCAGATGGAACAATTGTACAAGCGGAAATACCTGGGCGTTATGATATGCTTATTAGCATAAAGACGCCAGGGGTTGAAAATAACAATGGTTTTTTTGCGGGTGGCATTGTTGAACTTAAGAGAGGTTCCGATCTCAGACTTCGTAGCAAGCGCATTGAAGTGCACAGCAGAGTATATGATATATGGAGTGATGAATTTGCTGATGCTCCAAAAGAGCAGGAAGTAGAGGGTCAAGAGGGTAAAGAAGACGAATTAATCAGCATAGAAGGGATTTTTAACGGTGGCATTGATGCCAATTCCATTGAAGTAGAGACGAAAGAGGAAGGGCCACGTGCTTATGTATTAGGGGAAGGGGTCATAGAAAAAAGATATGACGAATTCTTGCATCTCGGTGACATCATTGCTATCGCTTATTATGAAGATGAGTATAACCGGCGCGTTATTGTAAAACTAGAGAAAACAGGAGAGCGGGCGACTACTCCTTAAAGTGAAAAAGGCATAGGAAGTATTCGTTTCGAGCTGAAAGAAGGTGAGGTAGATAGAATGGAGGGCATAATGAAGTACAAATTAATGGCAGTAGATGTAGATGGTACATTGTTTAACAGTAATAACGAAATTTCAAAAGAGACGAAAGAGGCGATTGCGTTAGCCGTAGACAAAGGGCTTATATTTACCATTTGTTCTGGAAGACCGATACAAGGAGTGGAAGGTATTATTAATAAACTAGAGCTAGATTTGCCATTTATTACCTATAACGGTGCAATGGTTGTCATGGGTAAATCACGAGAGATTTTATATGAGCAAAAGTTAAGCAAAGAGGATGCTGAAAATATTATTGAATTAGGCAATAAGTTTAATGTTACGGTCGTCGTTTGGGTCAATAATCAATTATATGTTAACCGCATGGATGAAAAAGCGCAGGCATACAGTAAACAGTCTAAAACACCACCTGTTGTGATGCAGGATATTGATAGTATCATCAAAGACGGTGTTACGAAAATACTATGGTATGATGAAATCGAAACCATTGACAGGTTGGAAAAAGAAGTAGGCAGTATGGTAAGTGAAAATGTCAATTATCATACCTCTAAGCCTATATTTCTTGAATTTGTTGATAAAAAAGCTTCAAAAGCCATTGCAATGGAAAAGTTAGGTGCGCATTTTGGTATTGGACAAAAAGAGATGATTGCGGTAGGGGACGGGTTTAATGACCTTTCTATGATACAATATGCAGGACTTGGCGTTGCAATGGCAAATGCAAAAGAGGAAATAAAGCAAAAAGCAGATTTTGTAACGCTTTCTAATGATGAAAATGGTGTAGCGCATGTGATTAATGAATTTGTGTTAAAATAAGTAAAACGATGGGTGGGAGAATGATGAAAATTGCTTTTATAGCAGGAATTTTAATAGCATTCGTTGGAACGCTAATGACTTTTGCATTTAGAAATTGGTATGTTTCTTTTGCGATATCTGTTTTAACAGGAATTGTTCCAATCATTTTGGCAAGTGTTTTTAAAAATATATCTATCGGTTATAATACAAGAAGCAAGATAAGTGGTAAAAAGGTAGGGAAAGTGGTGGAGGATTTAGAAACATACGCTAAAATTCTTACAGCATTTGCCCTACCTAATATTGTGATTGGTATATTTGCTTATTTTAGATTGTTTCGGTAAAACAAATAACTACGCTCCCCATTTTTCTAATATCATCATTTGCACAGGTTTTCTATGTGCGATAAATGCATCATATGAGTTAAAATGCTCAATGATATAAGAAATGGTTTGGTCTATTAAATTGCGAATATCTTCACTGTTACTATCAATAATATTAATACTTGCAGTAGCCGATAGGGTATACGCTAAAAATTCTGTGATGGTTTCATACATTTTATCAGCAGTATCTTTGTCAAAAGCGGTATATAACTTTTCATATAAACGTTTATCGGAATAATTGATTTTGATGGTACGCATAAATTCCGTAAAGCTTTCTAAATTATTATTGTCAGATTCAATCTGAAACAGGATAAGAAAAAATATATGCCATTCAAAATCTGTATTCATAAAAGAAATCAGACGGTCGCCAAAAATTTTACAAAATTTATCTTCACCAACATATTCATTTTCTAAATATAGCTGTTGTTCCCAATTGATTTCTCTTACATAAATTTCATTAAAACGATGCACAAGATCTAAAAAAGCAATTTGGGCCATTCTAACGGGTAAATCCTTATACTTATTTAATATATAGCCGCTGATAAGGTCACAAATACGTTTGAAGTCAACGGTAAAACCAATGGACTCACTCATTTTAGCAACAAAGGTGTCACTAATTAGCTTAGCAATGGCAAAGTTGATATCAATATTGGCCTCGGCCTTTTGTGTACTAAAATCTTGAATGTGGTCATGTACAAGCTGGAGCATTTTATCGATTCCTACAAGGTTTCCTTTTATAGCGGTAAGCATCTCCATGATATATCCATAATTTGGAATGTACACATTGTTTTTGTAAACCACTTTATGCTCAATCTCTGACCAAAAAGTATTAACGAGTGATTTAATTTGCAGCTCAAAATTAACTGCAGTGCCATCAACAATATATTGACCGTCGATACGATATATTTCGTGTCCATTTTTTTGTTTTTGAGGTTGCGGCATTCCTAAATTAAAATATATGTTGGGCAGTTTATGGTTATAGTACAACATATCATTATCGGTCATGTAAAAGTGTTTTTTGATGAGTTCTAAAATTTCTACTTCATTTTTATTAAACTGACACGGTATCATGATGCCGATAATATCAGGAAGGTTAGCGAGTATTTCTTCTGGCGACTCATGTTTTTTATATAATTTGTTACGTATGATTTTTTCTTTAAGACTAACAGGGGACTTAATACGCGTATTTAAATCCATCAGTTGGTCATTTGCTTCATATAAAGATGCGCTTAGCAATTGTGTAATCTCAGAAACTGCTTTTATATAAAGGGGTTGATTTTTGGTTAGTAAAGCCACCGTGTTATCAATTAAATCGAATAGTTGTAATTTATTTGTTTTCATCTTAAGTATCATTCCTTTCTGAATGTTGTTTAGCACTATTAATACGTATATTTTATACCAAAAGTATGAAGGAAATGTTAACAATTTATAAACGATTGTTTTTTAAAATTGCTACCTCGTATACGATATTTGATATAGCATCATTAAGTTTCTAAGACAATTATATCATA
>SKGK01000189.1 GCA_007117465.1 Clostridia bacterium
AATGGCAACAGAAAAAATGAATTGGTTGTTTCGGGTGTTCCTGTAAATTATAATAATCAGTTTATTCATCTTGCTTACTATGATTTTGATCATGAAAATAGTGTATTTATAAGACGTGCAAGCAATGATATACCTGCGTTTTCTTCTGGTAGTAGTGATGGAAATTTCAATACGCAGTTAACGACTATCAAATTAGAAAGCAGGAACCAAAAACAGCACATATTTGTTGACGGTGGAGTTTTCGAGTTGGTAGATGGTAATTTTATATACATTTATGACAATTATATCCCTAAAACAATGAACACTTATCAGGTGAATGCCGTGGATTTAACAGGGGATGGAAGAGATGAGTTAATAGTCAAGTTAGATGCAAATAAAACATCGATACGCAGGATAGATGATTCATCTAGTAAGCAGACTTTAGTAGCAAATTTTGATGATAAAAAATACGTAACATTTTGCAATACTGATGAAGATACAATTCAGATGAGATTTATAGGCAAAAGGGTAGTCTATTCTGATCCTAGTATATTAGCAGTTCTTGCATCACCTCCATATTTCAAAGATTTACAACATCTTGATGGTGGAGATGATTATGTAGGCGACAGTGCAACAACATTTGGTACAATAAAAGGGGACTCAGCCACACAGACCCAAACGTCCACTATCAGTGCGGGTACATATGTCTCCTTTGAGCAAGAATTTAGCTTTTTTGGTATAAGCGCTGCAAGTGTAGAGGCAGAAGCGGAATTTTCAAAATCTTGGACGAAAGAAACTGAAGAAACCAATTCCAGAACTCAAACGATAGAATATGCTACTGCGGGTGGACAAGATACAGTAGTACTTTACTCTATTCCTCTTGTGATATATGAGTATGAAACCAGCGTTCCGGTAGTAAATGGGGATACGATGTCATGGGAAAAACAAAGAACTACAATTACTGAGCCAAGAGAAGCAACAATTAGAACGTATACGCTTAAAGCGTATGATGAAATTGCAAAATATTACGATGTTCTTCCTACGGTTGGTGATAATATTTTAACACATAAACTTGGTAATCCTGCTACATATCCTACTTCCACAGCAGGATATAGATTTGTCAACCAACCAGATGGGCCTAGCATAGGGGTAGGCTATGGTTCTGGGGGGTCGATCACCCAGACGCTTGAACTAACACAAGAGAAGAGTGTAGGTACAAGTGCCAGTACCTCTATTTCAACAAAAGCCGGTGGTGGTGCTGGCGGTGTGACTGTTGGTGTGACAGCAGGTTCAGAAGAAGGTTCAGGAACTGTAAAAACTAGTCTTAACGGCAGATTCTTTTCTACTACAATCGTAGGCATGCCAGAAGAAGCTGTTAGCTATGGATACGACTATAATGTTAAAATGTTTCAGTATATAAGGAATTATGCGGGAAAAAATATTCCGGTAGTAAACTATGTAGTTTCGGAGCTTTCAATGCCACCTATAGTTCCTGATGATTTTGGATTGGATAGAGAGGGTACAACCTCTAATCAAATAAAATTAACATGGACAGATGAGGCTAATGGAGATAATGTAGTAGGCTATCAGATTTTTAGGAAGTATGATTTCCCAGAAGGGTCTGCTGATTTTCCAGTCGCGTTTGTTGAGTCGAACAAAAAAGATAGTAACGGTGTGTTGTCATATATAGATACTGATTTAGAACCTAACACAGAATATAGGTATAAAATACAAGTTTTAGCTAATCAAATACCTGATAGAAGTGTTATAAGTGATGTTTTAACAGTAAAAACAAGGGCGGATGTAGGAATTCCTGAAATTTCACTAGATGGTATTGAAGATAACGTTGCTAGGGTGTATCCTGATGTTGAGAAACAAATAAGGGCAACGGTTACTAATTCAGAAACCAGTGTTGGAACCCCTTTTTACCAATGGCAAAAGTATGTAACTGGGCAGTGGAGAAATTTGAGTGGTAAGACATCAGATACATTAACATTTACAGATTCAAACTTATCTGTTAACGGAGAGTATAGATTAAGAGTGAATCAGTTTGTTAATGAAAATGCTATATCTGTTTTTTCAGATGTCTTCAGTGTTGAGTTTTCAAAAAGAGATGTTGAAATTGAAGGCGATGGTATTATAATAACACCAGATCCTGATAATAACGATAAGGTAGCATTAAGCATTAATTTGTCTAATAGCGCTAGTAGCTCTAACCCTACAGGAAATGTAATTTTTGATATTATTGGAGAAGGCTACGCTCTAAATGTAGCAAAACCTCTTGATAATAATGCCACAGCTGAACTAAGAAAAATAAATTTGCCTAACCACGGACTTTACAGCATTAATGCTTATTACGGTGGGAATAAAATATTTAATGCGATAGAATCAGATGTAAAGTATCTAAAAGGTGACGAAACTTCATTTTGGTTAGAAGTAGAAGATAGAGAATATGGTGAACAGTTGTCTCCTGTAATTACTAAGTATGAAATTGATGAAGATGGAAGACAAACTTCGTCAGTTATAAGTGATGAAGAATATGCTATTGATTACACGTGGACCAATAAAGCTGATGGGTCTACTGTTTCAGAAGCTATAAACGTAGGTGAATACAGTTTAGAGGCAGTTGTTACAAAGGATGATCAGACTGCAACACTCATTACCGATGTTTTTATTACTCAAAGACCAATAACCATTACCGCACCTACTTTGCAAAGAACGCGGAGCGAAGCGAAGACACCTTCGCTTGATATATTAACAGCTGTTCCTGAATTAGTTGCCGGTGATACTTTTGATAACTTAGGTTTACAAATTGTATGCCTGAATAACAGTGGTAGAAGAGTCACTACATTTAACCCTGAAACTTCAGGTGAGCCACTTCCAGGCAGATATACAGTAAGAGTGATATCTAAAGATAATATATCTGACGAAGAAAGAACCAAACAATCTAATTATCTAATTAGTTTTGAAGACGGAACATATACCGTAATTGGAGCAACACATTCGGTAACCATGATTGCCGATGAATTGTTATCAAAAAAAGTAGGAAGCATAGAACTATTTTCTCCTGACGATTTTGAAACTCTTGAATTTCAACAGAACACAATTTTGAGATTCAGAGCAACATCAGATCCTGGTTATGAAGTTGATAAATGGTTTGTGAAAACGAACCTTAGTAATCCAGATAGCACGTATGTACAGGTTGATCCTACTGAGGAAGATGTAAATGTCTTGAGATATGAAATGCCTGGAGAAGCAATAGAGGTTAAAGTAACTTTTAAAGTAAAAGATACATCCCTATTTTTTAGTGCACCTAACGGAACGATCACTTGTGTTGAAATTCCTCATTTAAAATCAGGTGATGTCGTTACTAAAAATGGGACATATACTTTTGCTGCAGTTGCTAATGAAGGATATCATTTTGTAAGATGGGAAAAAACAGAGAATGTTACGTCATACCCTGCAGGAACAACAGATGCTAATGGCAATCCACAAATAGCCGTTACAATAGGTGATTTGGATGTAGAACTAGTGGCTGTTTTTGAACGTGACAGCTACCAGCTTAACTTAGGTGATAATCTGAAAGCGTATTATATGGAAAATGGTGATAAAGTCTACATCACAGGCAATACAGTTGTCGGAGACACTGTCGTTACGGTAGAGCCTGCAGTAGGTTATATGGTTTCACAAGATGCACAAGAAAATTATCTATGGAACAGTAATGCAACAGGAGATATAGGCGATGGTGGGCAAACATATACGTTCACTATAAAAGAAAATACGTTCATAGACGCAATGCTTGAAACAACAGAGCTAACAGGGAATATTAATATCTCAGAGGCAAGCTTTGGGAATAATGAGATTATCCTAAAGATAAATGGTATTGAAACTCCATATACATTAGGTCAAGATTTTAGCATTGAAAGCGGAAGCACTATAACATTAGAGCCAAGGCTAGACTACGGTGCGAAATTAGAAGAGTATATATATGGAAATACTAATTCAACCGATGAGATTTTAATCTTAAAAAATGTAGTGGAAAGCTTTGAGGTTACTGCTTTGTTTGAGGAATTGCCTAAGTATGAGATAGACTTTAGTGACATGTATAATACACTTCATGGCAGCTTAACCATACAAGTGAAAGGGCAAAATGTAGAATTAGACCAAAATAATAATCTGCCTGTTTATAAAGGGGACGCGGTTTCCATTACAGCATACCCAAATAGTGGGTATATGGTAGGTTATTGGACAATTGATGGCGTTAGAACCTACACTAATGAAAAGAGTAGGAAACTAGAAAATATTATTGCAAATCATAAAGTAACCTGCGAATTCATTCCTATGGTGTACTATACTTTAAATTATGGTGTAGGACAAGGGGGAGGGGGTGCAGTTAGCGCCCAAAAGGATGGCTATATCCAAGTAAATACCGGCGAAGCAATAGGAGGCAGCTCTAAGGTAGAGTTTTCGGTTAGTCCTAGTAATGGACATATGGTAGAAAAATGGGAAGTCAATGGTGTTAAACAATTAAATGAATTTGGAGAAACCTATATAGATAAGACGTTTACGATAGAGGCTCTCTCTGCTCATTCTAATGTGACGGTATATTTTAAAGATGAAGTTACACATGATGTATCTGTTACACAGCCTAGCGGTGGAACAATATCAGGAGTATTTTTGCCTGATGACTATCAGTCGAATGTTAATGTGCGCGATGGTGCAGCATATGAAATTACTGTAACGCCATATGACGACTATAGAATAGAAGCTGTTAGCGCTGCAGTTTATAGCGATAATGAAACTGTAATATTTAGTGAGTATTGTGATGAAACACAGTTGGTTAGTTCATCAGTTTACAGTGAGGCACCCTTTTACAATGTAATTAAGGGCATTGATGATCCTTGGATTTGCACAATTAATAGTGTAAAGGGAGATGTTACAGTTTCTGCAATTACTGCAAGACTGTATGATTTATCAGTAGGTACATTCAAAGGCGGAACTGTAGACATTACTCCTTCACGAGCACCTAATAAAGTAAGAGCAGTTGAGGGCGAAGAGGTTTACATTTTAGCAACAGTTGCAAATGGTTATAGATTTAATGGATGGAATGTTGTAGATGAAGAAGATAATAAAGTAGATACCTATAGTAAACATGCAAAAAGCACTACATTTGTGATGCCGGCAGGAAATGTTATAGTTACGCCAGTATTTAGAAGGGCTACTGGTACTGGTGGTGGTGCACCTATAGCACCAGAAACTCCTGTTGAAAGACATCCAGTGGATGTAGCAGTTGAGGAAGGAACTAGAAATGCAGAAGGTAAGATTGTAGCAACAATTCAGGTAGAGGATGCAAATAATGTAGGCGTATACGAACAAGATATACCCAAAGACTTCTTTAGTTATAAAGACAGTATACTTGAAATAGCAACACCTGTGGGTACTGTAACACTACCCGATGAAATGTTTGATGAATTACCGGGTGAAGATGTAAAGCTAAGTATACAGCAAGTAGATGCACAAAGTATAACTTTATCTGAAGAGGTAAAAGAAAAGATTGGTGACAAACCTATTATTGATATTAATCTTTCAATAGGTGGTCAAAAGGTTAAATGGCAAAGTGATGACAAAGAGATAAGTATAGCTATTCCATACACATTATCAGATCAAGAAAAAGCAAACCCTCATAAGGTAATTGCAATATATATTGATGATAATGGAAATATAACACCTATTACAGTAAGTCATTATGATGCTGATAAGGGTAAAATGGTACTTAAAACCAAGCATACTAGCTACTATTCATTACAATATGCGGATAAGAGATTTAATGATATTGGCGCTTATATATGGGCACAAGAATCTATAGAAGCTCTAGCGGCAAGAGGTGTAATAAACGGTGTGTCAGAGACAGAATTTGCACCAGATAACAATATTACGAGAGCAGACTTTGTGGTATTGGTAACCCGATTCTTAAGACTTGGGAATAGTGGAAATACTAACTTTACAGATGTTGAAATTGGCACATACTACTATGATGCCATAGCAACTGCTAAGGATCTTGGTATTGTTACAGGTTCGGGAGACAATAAGTTCAATCCACTAGAACCTATAACCAGACAGGACATGATGGTTATTATTGAAAGAGCTTTAAGAATTACAAATGTCACAGGTAAGCTAACTACCGATAGTGGCAAATCATTGAATGATTTTATAGATAGCGAAGATATCTCAGATTATGCAACTAGCAGTGTTGAGTATCTTATCAAAAAAAGTGTTGTATCAGGTGATGGAATGAGTATTAACCCTAAATCTAACACAAAGCGTGCAGAAGTAGCAGCCCTTCTTTACAAGCTATTGGCACAACTAAATAGATAAAAGTTCTAACTAAGGCATAATCAAATAAATAACAAGCCAATTATGACGGCTAATTTTCCGTTCTACTTCGTTGTTGTAAATCACAAGAATAATATGGAGGCTCTACTTTTGTAGAGCTACAGGTACTGCTAAATTCGTTATACTCATTAAGCAGAACTTGTATCAATCCGCCGCCTTGTATAACGAAAAATTATCTCGCCCCAATTGACCAGTTATTTTTTTGATTATGCCTAAAATGTGGTCGTTGAATATTTCAACGACCACATTATTAAACTAACGCAAATTTGGGAAAATATATTTACATTTATCTTAAAATGTAGTAAAATAACAATAAAATCAAAAAGGTAAAGGAACAAATACTTACAGGTCACAGGTATATGGATTGTCTCCATGCTAATCCGTTGCTACTGATGAAGCCACAAACTTAAGTTTAAAAATTTTACATTTGCATCTTATCTAAATTGTGATACAATTAAAGTTAATGTTGCAAGATTAAACTTCATGGTATATAATAATTATAATGACAAATTTTTTATGTAGACTATGCTATAATTAGAACAAATTTAGAAAAAACGAAAAACGCACCAGATAAAAATAAATTTATGTGGTGCGCATGGGGTAAAAGCACATAATATAAATGTTAAAATGTTATTTTTGTAGGCTGTGTTTAGTTTAACAATAACATAATGCTTGCTACCAAAAAAGGTATAGTTACAATGATTAGCGACATAATGAGACATTGTTTTTCTTGAAAAGATAATAGATCACTGGCTTCATAATAACCGTTTCGCTTTTTTCTTTTTAAAAGTTTAGAAAAAACTTTGTTGAAATCTGTCACTTATTGTCACCTCCTCTTTTAGTATAACATAAAAAAGGTGATTTGAAAATAGGTAAAAAGTATTAATTTACATTTACATTTTTATGAAGTATAATTTATACTATAGGATAATTAAATGTTTTGAAAGGAGAAGTAAAAATGGAAGAAATTCAGTTACAAGATATTTTTCATATGTTATTAAAAAGAGCATGGGTTATTGTATTAATCACAGTATTAGCAGTAGCAACAAGCGGTATTGTAAGTTTTTTTGTTTTAGAGCCACAATATCAGACATATACAACACTAATGTTAGGTAAACCACAAGACGTTGGAACAGCCATTGAGCATAAAGATGTTGTACTTAATAGAAGTTTAGTGGGTACGTATCAAGAGATTGCTAGAAGTAATATTGTGTTAAAAGAAGTCATAGAAAACTTAGAAAAGGATATGACAATTGGAAAGTTAAGGGGAAAGATAAACGTTAGCTTAGTAAGGGATACAGAGATTATTAAAATAACAGTTACAGATACTAGCCCTGAGCGGGCTGCGCTGCTTACAAATGAAACAGCACAAGTATTTATGAAAAATGTAGTTAGTATTATGCAAATGGAAAATGTACAAGTAATAGATGTGGCACAAGTACGCCATAATCCCGTAAAACCAAACAAGACGCTTAATATAGCGATAGCTGGAATACTAGGAATGATGGTGAGTCTTTTTATTATTTTCTTATTAGAGTATTTAGACAATACGATTAAGACCCCAGAAGACATAGAAAAACATCTCGGATTGCCAGTAATGGGAATGATTCCCGAAGTACAGAATTAAATATTTTATAAATTAATGGGGGTTTTTTTGCAAATGGAACTAAGAGAAATTATTACAGATAAAAATATAAAGTCTCCGGTCTCTGAGGCATATAGAACACTAAGAACCAATATTCAGTTTTCTAATATTGATCAAAAGATAAAGACTATTTTAATTACGAGCTCGGGGCCTCGTGAAGGGAAGAGCACAACGGCTACCAATTTAGCAGTTACCATTGCACAAAGTGGCAAAAAAGTGCTACTGATCGATAGTGATTTAAGAAAGCCAAGGGTACATCAATATTTTGAATTGCCTAATACCCGAGGATTAACAACAGTTGCCTCAACTAATGAGGAGTACACCTCATTACTATGTAAAACGCATTTAGAAAATTTAGATGTATTGACATCAGGACCCATTCCACCTAATCCATCTGAGCTATTAGGCTCTGAAAAAATAAAAGAAATTTTTAAAAAAGCATCCCAAAATTATGATATAGTGCTTTTAGATTCACCGCCTGTAGGTGTGGTAACAGACGCAGCTGTTTTAT
This sequence comes from Clostridia bacterium, assembly GCA_007117465.1. Lineage (GTDB taxonomy): Bacteria > Bacillota > Clostridia > SK-Y3 > SK-Y3 > SKGK01. Next base: position 8,529 of record SKGK01000189.1, read on the forward strand.
CTACCATTGTAGATGGTGTGCTGTTAATATGTGCATCCGGACAAGTGGCTATTGATGCTGCAAAAATTGCAAAAGAACTATTGCAGCGTGTTAAGGCAAATATTATAGGCATTATTTTGACAAAAGTACCTATTCATGAAGGGAGATACTATAAATACAGTTATTATCATTCTTACTACGAGGAAAGTACAAAAATAGAAAAGAAGAAAACCTTTTTTCAAAAACTTGCGCTATTATTTGGGGTTAAGAGAAAGGAGAAAGCAATGTGATTGATACGCATAGTCATATTTTGCCAGGTGTAGATGATGGCGCTAGAACATTACAACAATCTATAGAGATGATAAAAATGGCGCATAAAAATGGGGTTCAAAGCATGTTTGCAACACCACATTATATACAATATGAAGGTTATAATGAGGTCAAGGATAATACTAAAATTTTTAAGTGGCTAGAGAGTGCGCTAAAGGAAGAAAATATTGACATAGATATTTATATGGGACACGAGATATTCATAACACCTGATATCGTAACGCTAATTGAAGAAGAAAAGGTAGCAACGTTAAATGGTTCAAGATATGTGTTAATAGAACTGCCAATGTTTGATGTTCCTAAGTTTACAGAGGATATTATTTATGCATTGCGAATAAAAGGATATGTCCCAATTATAGCTCATCCTGAGCGGAACAAAAAAATAATCGATGACCCTAACATATTATATCATCTTATACACTTAGGTGCATTAACGCAATTAAACCTATCAAGTATAGGAGGATATTATGGACAAGATGTTAAAAATACAGCCCAAATTCTTGCAAAGTATGATATGATTCACTTTGCAGGTTCAGATGTACATTCACTAAATCCAAAACCCATGCTAGTAGAAGCATTAGTAACCCAGCTAACGCAGCTTATTGGTCACCAGCGTGTGAATGAAATTATAAGTCACAATCCACAAGCAATTATTAAAGATAGTGCGTTAGCAGTAAGAGAGGCAAAGCAATATAGGCAGATATCAGCGATTAAACGTCTTTATAACTTATTATTATCAGGACTTTAAAGTGGAGAATAGTTAATTATTAAGAGAACAAGAGCCGAGGTGAGAGAATGAATTTAAAAGTCAAGATGATGATATGGATGACAGTAGATATTTTACTTGTCAGCTTAGCTTTTTATGGGGCATATTGGTTAAGATTCGATTTTGTGATAGAACAGAAATATATAAATCAGTATCAAGAGCTTTTAATTCCAATGACGATCATAAAGTTAATTGTCTTTTATTATGCAGGACTCTATAAAAGCATGTGGCGCTATGCAAGCATCAGAGAGACATTGGTCATTGGTATATCAGCAGCGGCTGCCAATTCAGTGATGGTTGCGTATATCTTCATGTTGCAGATAGGTACAGTGCCACGAGGCATTTTTGTGATTACGTGCATATTAGATATTGGATTTGTTGGAGGTAGTAGATTATTTTATAAGATTTGCAAGGGTTATCTAGCAAAAGTAATTAGTTTTAAAGTAGAGAATGAAAAAGATATAAAAAAAAGAGTTCTGATTTATGGAGCAGGAGATGCGGGGTCCACCATTATTAAAGAACTTCGTAATCACAAAAATCTTTGTAGTGTCCCCGTAGCAGTGATTGATGACAATAAAAATAAGCTGGGTAAAAAGATTAATGGTGTACCTGTATTAGGTACAGGCGTAAGTGTCAAACGTGTTGTAGAGATAAAAAAAATTGACGAAATTATTATTGCTATTCCTTCTGCAAACAAGAAGCAGATAAGTGAAGCCATAGAAGCATGTAAGAATACAGCGTGCAAACTTAAAATTGTGCCTGGTGTTTTTGAGATTATTGATGAATCAGTGACGATTAAGAACGTAAGAGATGTACAAATTGAAGACTTGTTAGGACGAGAACCTGTGAAAATTAACTTAAAAGAAATATCGGGCTATCTAGAAAATAAAGTTGTATTGGTAACGGGCGGTGGGGGCTCAATAGGATCTGAACTATGTAGGCAAATTGCGCGCTTTTCTCCAAAGAAATTGCTTATATTGGATAATTATGAAAATAACGCATTTGAGATTCAAAACGAGCTATTGAAAACGTACCCAGACCTTAATTTAAATACTATCATTGCCTCTATTCGAGATAGAGAGCGTATAGAAAAAATATTTAGCACATACAAGCCGCAAGTCATTTTCCATGCTGCAGCGCATAAACATGTACCACTCATGGAAGACAATCCAACCGAAGCAATGAAAAACAATGTATTTGGAACACTAAATGTAGTAGAGTGTGCACACAAATACAAAGCGAAAAAATTCGTACTGATTTCAACGGATAAAGCCGTAAATCCTACCAATATTATGGGAGCGACCAAAAGAGTTGCCGAAATGATTGTCCAAGCGCATAGTAAAAATAGCAAAACAGAATTTGTGGCAGTACGATTTGGCAATGTACTCGGAAGTAATGGCAGTGTGATTCCTATATTCAAAAAACAAATTGCACAAGGCGGACCTGTGACAGTGACGCACCATGAAATTACGCGCTATTTTATGACCATCCCAGAGGCTTCCCAGTTAGTTATTCAAGCAGGCACCATAGCAAAAGGCGGAGAAATCTTTGTATTGGATATGGGCAAGCCTGTTAAAATTGCACAGCTTGCGTGGGATTTAATCAGGTTATCTGGCTTTGAACCGAACAAGGATATTGAGATTAAATATACGGGACTGCGTCCGGGTGAGAAAATGTATGAAGAGCTATTAATGGCAGAGGAAGGACTAAGGGATACTAGACATGAAAAGATATTTATCGGAGAGCCGATATTTATGGATATGAAAATGCTAAATCTTCAATTAGAGCGGCTAAGGGAATCTATTGTGAAGGAAAATGAAGATTTAGTTAGTTTTATAGAAACTCTTGTTCCGACCTATACGAAAGTAGGCTAGTAATAAAAGGAGTTTAGGTAATGGAAAAAAAGTGAAAAAAACTTGCAAAATATCAAGCAGTAGTGTATAATGTATCAGGTAGCATTCAAAAAATGAACTAGAAAACAACGCCTTAAGAACATTGAACATCGACTCGTGCGTGTCAACAGTTTAAGGCTGCATAGCAATTACCATCAGTAGTGTAAAGACATTTTACATGAGAGGGCGAAGCTATGCGCAGGAAAGAGGTAAGTTTTAAAGTTGTTACGTAGGAAAAATTGTATACTTAAACAAAAGATAAAAACAAAAAAACGAAATAAAGGATTTAGTTTTATTGAACTAATAGTGGTTATTGCTATCATAGGTATTATGTTTTTAATATTTAGTTCATTTTATATGTCATATATTGAAAAAGCTAAATTACAAGCCTGTAAT
>SKGK01000064.1 GCA_007117465.1 Clostridia bacterium
CGGCGATTAAAGCAAGTAAATTATTAGGCAAAAAAGGCTCTGCTACGCCAGGAGGCATTGCTCTTAAAATTTGTCCTGGTTTATTAAAAGATTTATCTTCTCAAGTAAAAAAAGAGATCTTAGTGGTGTGTGGTACAAATGGCAAAACCACTACTAACAATATGCTCTATAGTCTGATAACAAACGAAGGACACACTTCAGTATGCAACAAAGTAGGCGCTAATATGATGGAAGGTGTAACAACGGCATTTGTTGATTCCACCTCTTTGTTTGGCAAGTTAGAGGCAGATTATGCTTGTATCGAAATGGACGAGGCTTCTACCGTAAAAATTTTTGACCACCTTACGCCTTCTAAAATTGTAGTTACCAATTTGTTTCGCGATCAGTTAGATCGGTATGGAGAAATTGACATTACTATAAGTTTATTAGAGCAAGCTTTTGATAAAGTTCCTCATGCCCAGCTTATTTTAAATGGAGATGACCCCCTTGTAGCGCGCTTTGGCTTTGAATCAAAACGCAAATGTTATTATTACGGTATCGATCATAACCTTAATATCAATTTAAACGAAACCAAAGAAGGTCGTTTTTGTACTTTATGTGGTGCACCCCTAACGTATCATTATTATCACTACAGCCAACTAGGAGATTATGATTGCTCCGCTTGTGCGTTTAAACGTCCTGACCTAGATTTTCGCGCATTTGACGTAAATCTAGAAAATGGTTTATCTTTTACCCTTTCATTTGAGTCACATACGACCGAGTTTCATTTAAATTATAAAGGGTTTTATAATATTTACAATGTGCTTGCTGCCGTTTCTATGGCTACACTTACAAATATAAAGATAGAAAAAGCAAATGATATTTTAAAAGGTTTTACCCCGCAAATTGGTCGTATGGAAAGCTTTTACCTGGGCAAACCTGTTATATTAAATCTATCTAAAAACCCTGCTGGTTTTAATCAGGCTATCTCTACGATCTTACAAGACCCTCGGGAAAAAGATGTTTTAATAGTAATTAATGATAATGCGCATGATGGCAAAGATATTTCTTGGATATGGGATGTTGATTTTGAGCGTTTAAATTCTCCTGAGATTAAGACCTTTGCAGCTGCTGGTATTCGTAAAGATGATGTCGCTGTTCGTTTTAAGTATGCCGAGTTAAAGCCTTTTAGTATTACAGCTGATATTAAATCAGCGATTATCGACGTGGTCAATCGAAAAAGCAAGGTATGTTATGTACTGGTAAATTATACTGCTCTTTTTAATACCCAGGATATTTTAAAGGAGTTAGAAAAAACAGGTGCATGGCAAACCTCAGGCAAACCTATATTAACCCCTGCCCAAACGCCCCTGCCTCCTACTACGGATTTTAAACTAACCATTGGTCATCTATATCCTGACCTGCTTAACTTATATGGTGATCGCGGTAATATTATTTCCCTTACTAAAAGGTGTATATGGAGGGGTATACAGGCAGAAGTGATTGAATATCAGCTGGAGGATGATGTTGATTTTGATAAGTTAGATATCGTATTTTTAGGTGGTGGTTCTGACCGTGAACAACTGCTAGTATGTAACAAACTCAAAGAAATAAAAGATAAGCTTTATACTTATGTAGAAAATGATGGTGTTGTTATTGCTATTTGCGGTGGATATCAACTACTCGGTCATTCTTATAAATTGCAAGACGAAACAATTGACGGGCTATCTATATTAGATATCTATACAGAAGCAGGCGAAAAGCGTTTAATTGGCAATGTGGTGGTTAGTGCTAAAAATCTTGATTTAGATACGCATATCGTAGGATTTGAAAATCATGCGGGTAAAACATTTATAAATGAACATATGCCACTTGGTGAAGTGATATACGGCTATGGTAATAATGGTTCGGATGCAAAAGAAGGGGTTATTTTAAAAAATGTTATTGGAACATATCTTCATGGTCCACTACTTCCTAAAAATCCAGCACTAACCGATTTAATAATTACCCGCGCATTAAAACGCACCTACCCTGATACCTTTGAAGCTTTAGAACCCTTAGATGATACATTAGAGCAAACCGCTAACGAGTATATCGTCAAAAGGTTTGGTAAATAATAAATAATAAAGCGAGGGACACGTGACATGTTCCTCGCTTTATATATACATGCAATTATTTTTTTTGATAAAGTGCATTAGAAAGCTTCGCAAATTCTTGCATGGATAACGTCTCGCCACGTTGATTTTCTTTGATATCTATATTTTCTAAAATCTGTTTGATTTGTTCTTTTGTCTTCCCAAATACCCCTGCATTTGCAAGTGCATTTAAAAGCGTTTTTCTGCGTTGTCCAAATGCTGCTTTTACTGTACTAAAAAAATATTTTTCACTTTGTACTTTTACAGGCGGCTCTTTTAAGCGTTGTAACTTTATAACCGCCGATGCCACTTTCGGCTGCGGTATAAAACAGTGCGGTGATACAATGCTCACCATAGAAGGGCTTGTAAAGTATTGTACCGCTACACTTAATGCGCCATAATCCTTTGTCCCTGGCGCAGCTACCATTCTCTCTGCTACTTCTTTTTGAATCATTACTACGATGCTCTCTATATTCATTTTGTTTTCTAATAATCCCATGATAATTGGGGTGGTAATGTAGTAGGGTAAGTTCGCAATAACTTTCACAGATAACCCTTCAAAAGCGTCTTTTATTATTTTATGCATATCTATCTTCAAGGCATCTCCTTGAATAATTTGCACATTCTCATACTCTTTTAGTGTAGCTTGTAAGATCGGAATTAACCGCTTGTCCAATTCAATAGATACCACTTTCCCTGCCCTTTGTGCGAGTGCCTGTGTAAGCACACCTGCTCCTGATCCGATTTCAATGACACCTGTATGCTCGTCCACCCCCGCTGCCTCTACAATATTTTCTAAAACATTAGCGTCTATAAGAAAATTTTGTCCTAAATTTTTATTAAACGTAAATCCATGTGCTGCTATAATCTGTTTTACTGTTTTCCCTGATGCTAAATTATTCATAAAGTTGTCTCCTTATTTTAGTATATATACATTTACTGGTCTAACACCATATTGCATTACATCATCCTCATCATAAA
>SKGK01000174.1 GCA_007117465.1 Clostridia bacterium
CATGCAATGTTTCTAATCCTAAATTTGATAAAAACGCATTAAACGGACTCATACTTGCACCAAAATCTCTTAATAATTGTACGCGACATTTTACAATATATGCTTGCTCCCCAAACTGCTCTGTATATTTAATCCCATGATAACTAGGATCTGGCTCGGTAAGCTCTGGATATTTTCCATTTTCCCAATTAAAATTACCGCCATCTACGATAATACCCCCTACACTTGTCGCATGTCCATCCATATACTTTGTAGCGGAATGAATTACAATGTTCGCACCATGCTCAAGAGGCCTACACAAATAGGGTGTTGGAAAAGTATTATCTACAACTAATGGCACCTCCATTTCTTTGGCAACCTGAGAAAATTTTTCAAAGTCCAATACATTTAATCGTGGATTGCCTATAGTCTCAGCATATAAAGCCCGTGTATTTGGTTTAAAATGTTTTTTTAGCTCTGTTATATCTGCATTTGGATCAACAAAAGAAATATCTATTCCTATTTTTTTAAACGTATTCGCGAGCAGACTAAATGTACCCCCATATAATGTGTTAGCTGCTACAATATGTTGTCCTGCACCGCAAATATTTAGTAATGTAAGCGTTGTTGCTGCTTGACCTGAAGCTGTTGCTAATGCGCCTACGCCTCCTTCTAATAAACTTACCTTTTTTTCTAATTCTTCCATTGTTGGATTGCTAATCCGTGTATACATATGCCCTTCTGCTTCTAAATCAAAAAGTTTTGCGACTTGCGCTACTGATTCATATTTATAGGTTGTACTTTGATAGATGGGGAAAACCCGTGGCTCAGCATTTTTAGGCTGATATGCACCTTGAACCGCTTTTGTCTCAATATTCCAGTGGTTATTCATAAGAAAGCCTCCTTCAAAATAATAGTTTCATACATTTATTAACCTTTATTTTATGTTTTTTATTTAAAAGTGTCAACAATCTTTTGAACTTTGTGGATAACTCTGTGGATATGTTGTTAACTTGTTGTTAATACAAATATATATACTAAATATTGGGGTTGCCTGCGCACTACATACTATTTATGGATAATATTGTAATTTTATATGTTTTTATATTATCGGTGGATAAAAAGAATAACAAAAAGGGTAGTGACGACATCGTCACTACCCTTTTTGTTATTCTTTAACGCTCTTTATTTAAATTAGAATCTTATTGGAATGAACTTCAAATAGTCTTCTATCGTTCCATCATTCATGCAGCACTCAATAATTTCTCTTCCTAATGGATCTAAATCAGGTGATAAGAATTTTTCTAATTCTTTTTTGAAGAAATCAGATAGCATCTTAGCTCCTTGATCGTATCCTTGATTACCTATTTCAGGTTGTAAGTTAGTCTGTAATAATCCTTTTCCTAAACTTACTCCATCTACTTTTAAGGATTGTAATGAGTATCCCAAAAGTGAACATCTTGATTCGGTTAATTTTTCTGGTCTAAACTTCGCACTACCGCGTCTTGCTAGATATTCTCTTGTAATCCATTCAGGCATAAATCCTACTTTATAAACGCCTACATGTTGGTTTGGAATAAGAATATATCTTGTATCCGTTGTTTCCATAACCTGTTTAAGCAGTAAGTTTGCTTGCGTTGCCATTTTACCTGTTGCAAACGGCCAGTAAGAACCTACGCCTTCACTTGTCATGCCTTCTGTATCAGTGATACTTGGGTTCGCATGTCCTCTAGGTGCTACTAGTCTCCATAACCATGCAAGACTAGGTGGAAGTACATGGAAGAATCCCATGATGCCATAACTTGGATTTTCTTTTGTACAAGGTGGTGTTCTAACACCAAAACTTCTGATATCTACTTCAATTGGGTCATTCACAATATCCGGCATTAATCTTCTTGGCATAATCACCCTAGGATTTGGGCAAGGTTTGTTAGGTGCATCCATTGTATGCTCCCAAATTAAGCACGTAGCATCTGGTGCTCCTTGAATATTTAAGAAAATCAGTGGTTCTTTTGGATGTATGGATAATTTTTCGTAATGCGGATCTGTACCATACTTGGTAATATGGTCAATTCTCAAGAACCAACCTTCTTCTGCATCTTTAATCACTAATTTTTTAGTGCCATTTTGGTACATTGGATGGCATAATGCCATATCATCTGTTACAGGATAAAGTTCGCATGTTTCTTTTAATTCAATATAATTTTTCTCTCCTAATACGGTATGTTCTGTTAACTTAATGGTGCCATCCATCTCTCTGTGTACTTGCTCGAGCATTTCACTCTTTCCACCACCACTAGCTCCCTCATGCATGATAGTAAGGATGTTGTCATACGGCGTTATAACTTTAACACTTGAAGCATGTGCGGTTATCCAATCTTCCTTTTCTCCAGCTGTTAAAAGCACACCATAGATACCTTTTTTAGCACTTGGTCCTGGGTATAGATTGTACGAAAAAATTTCATGCATATCATCACGTCTATTATGCACAACTACCTGTTTTCCATCAAAGTGCGTATGTCTAAAAGAAGGCGCTAGATAAATTACTGCTTGTGGTTTGAAGCCTTCTGGGATATCGTTTGCTGGAATACATCCTTGTAAGTCTGCTAAGCCACCCACAAAGAAGCCTGCGTTATCAGGCGCTACTAAAACAGATGGATATCCATTTTCCTTATCGCCTGACATAAATGGCATTACAACTAAATTTTGTTTTTTAAGCCATTCAAATGTCTCTGTGCGAACATCGCCTAATTCTTTTCCAAATCTTTCCTTGTACGTCACTTTATCCGTTGGTTTGTCATCACCTACTAAAAGACAGTTCGGGTCTCTTCGACGCATATATGAATCTAAATAGTTAATAGATACACCATTTTTACATCGTGTTACAGTTGCCTCTACTACTCGGCCTACCCCTTCAACATCATAAGCTACTTCAAATACTTTGTTGCTTTTGTCGTTCCCCATTGCCATTTCAATGATTTGATCTCGGCTTTCTGGTACTGTTATTTTTGGGGCACTTTGAATAACTTCACGCAGTTCGTCTGTAAAAACAAATCTGTCTAAAATTGCATTTTCAAATTGCTTTGCCATAAAAA
>SKGK01000169.1 GCA_007117465.1 Clostridia bacterium
AGATATAAATGCTAGTAAAAACTTACTGAAATTAGCTATATAATTTTGGAGATAATACGAGGTTGGTTCGACCTTTAGAGCGTGGGGAAACTTGTTCCGTTGGGAATATTGACCACGAAGCCACCCACTTCTATAAGTGGTGGTAGTTCACAATAATATTGCTTTCTATATTGAAAAATTAAAATTTGAAGAGCTATGCAATTATAAACAGGAAAGGAAGATAGAGTATGGCTAAATTTTGTAGATACTGTGGTTCACAGATTACGTCCGAAATGAAGTTTTGTGCATCGTGTGGGACGTCTTTGACAGCTTCCCCAGCGCAGCAACCTGTAAGGCAACAACCAGTGGCACAACCGTCTTCTATGCATCAATATGCAACGCAGAAATCTACGATGCCATCAGTACCAAGAAAACACAAAGTGCCAGCATTGATTATTTTTGTATCTGTGCTGCTGATTCTTGTGAGTGCTCTAAGTGTATCGCTTAGTATAGTTGGCAACACTGCTATAGCCCAAATCATAGACGCTAGAATGGATACACGTAGTGATAGCATGCCGGACAGTTATAGCGTTATATATGAGTTTTTTGTCGGCGGTGAAAGGTATACGGGATCAACAACCAAAAGATTTCAATACGGCGTAAGATCGGATCAGACAATCAATGTGAGGTACATGCCGTTAAGTCCTAGATTTAATATGCCAGCTAATAATGTGAACATTATAAGGCCGTTGGTAATGGTTGGAATAGCAATACTATTGTTGGTTTCAAGCAAGAAAGGCATTATTACCTTAAGGAGAAAAAACTAAATGCGTGCAATACGCTAAAAATTTAATCGAACGAGAAGCCCCCACTTCTTAAGTGGTGGGAGTAGGTCACAACAACCGCAGTCATTGCACAAGTAAATGCAACACACCTTTTAAATTGCATATAACATGTCAAAGATTTTTATCTAAATTAGAAAAGACCCCTTGGCCAGTAGCTTTTTAGTGTCTGTTCTAATTGTGATGCAAAAAAAGATATTCTTGAAGATGTTCTTGAATATTTTTATAAAATAAAACTAATGCGAAGTTGGCATTATGATACATGAACAAAAGCCACAAATAATATTCTTCAAATGCCCCTATAGCATATCGAGTATCTTGATTAGCGGGTTGTTGCAATTACTAAATAAGTGCTTCCGTTGTTATAAAAAATATTTTATAATATGTTCAATGAAAGGGTGATAACGATTGATATTATCAGGCAAAGAGATAAAAAAAAGAATAGGTAAAGAAATACATATTAAACCGTTTAATGAGAAGCAATTGAATCCCAACAGTTACAATCTTAGATTACATCATGAACTACTGGTCTATGAAAATGATATATTAGATATGAAGCAAGAAAACAAGGCAAAAAAAATAACCATTCCAGTGGAGGGGTTAGTACTTGAGTCAAATAAATTATACCTTGGTAGAACAATCGAATACACAAAAACAGATAATTGTGTGCCAATGCTTGAAGGGCGCTCTTCTATTGGAAGATTAGGATTATTTGTTCATGTGACAGCAGGATTCGGAGATGTAGGTTTTAGCGGATACTGGACACTTGAGATGTTTTGTATTCAGCCAATAAGAATATATTCAGGCATAGAAATATGTCAGGTGTATTATCACACGATAGCTGGAGAGTATGTGGAATACACCAGTGGAAAATATCAAAACAATAAAGGGATACAGCCAAGCTTATTATTTAAAGATTTTAAAAAAGAAAACGGATAGTGTCTATTTTTCTTGTGTTTTCAAATATTCTACAATAAGCTTGTCCAGTTTTTGACTAAGTTGCAGCGACTTTGTATTAAGAGTACATCGGCTTTTCAATAAGTTATTGAGATCATCCTGCAACTTTTTAATTTCTTCATGTAGTATCTTTTTTTTATTCATATCTACCATCTCCTTAATTATAAATACCCATAATTTAAAGATAAATAACAATAATTGTATGATCATCAATACAATATTTTGGTATAAACCGATAATTGTAAAATCAGATAATTAGCTTGTTTAAATATACTAAGGAGATTTACTTTGCTTTAAGGTATTGCCAGAATTTATAGCACATATTCAGCAAGGATAATATATGATGCGTCAAAGAGGTGTTTTTTGGCGCATTAACCTTTTTGTGAGATTCATATTAGGTGTTTAGTTTTAATCGAACGAGAAGCCCCCACTTCTTAAGTGGTGGGAGTAGGTCACATATTGAAGTTATCCGCATCTATTATTTTCATATGATTTAGCTTTTGTGATAACTGCTTAGAATTTTTAAACTGTATGGTTTCAAATCCTAATTTTTTTGCGGCATGAATGTTTGCAAGTGTGTCATCAATAAAAAGAGATGTTTCCGCTTTTAAGTTGTATTTATTACACAGATGAACATAAATCTCTTTTTCAGGTTTTAAAAGCGACACTTGATATGAAACTACTTTGCCGTCAAAACTTTTAAAAAATGCGTATTTTTCTAATACTTGATTAAAGGCTTCTTTGTGAAAATTGGAAAGCAAATATAAAGGGTAGCCTTGTCTTTTTAATGCTGCTAATATTTTGATGCTACCTTCAATGGGTGTAAGAATTTGTGGCCAATTATTAATAACGTTTTTTATATCTTTTTCGTCATCAGGGCATCTTTTTGTTATTATTCTTATAGCTTCTTCATTTGTAATGATGCCCCTATCTAAATCAAGCCATTCTTTACTTAAAAATATATTTTCATGAAGCATCTGGACTTTTTCTGGTGGATATAATGTTTGTAGATATTTTATTGGCTCGAAATTCAGTAATACTCTTCCTAAATCAAAAATTATGTTTCGCATAATTCCCCTCCAACATCTTTGTTGTATATTTTTATAATCTTTTTCATTATATATCTTTTTAACTAAAACTTCAAGATAGGGATTTTTTTGGGTGCATTTTCTTAATTTGAAGAATATTATTCCAATCACTTTTCTACAAGGCTAAGAGTCTATAAACTTGCTACGGGCTGCATCAAACTCGCTAACGCTCAAACAGTAGATGCTGCTTCTCCTTCGCTGCGTTAA
>SKGK01000093.1 GCA_007117465.1 Clostridia bacterium
GCGTAAATACAACGTCATTTATATTCACATGAGCGTATTTGCCTTGTATATATGGATTGTGTTTTTGTCCTTTTATGCTACCCATTTATTACTCCTTTGTCGAGATTTGCATACAACGTTTTGCGGCTTGGCGTAGTGGCGGATTTTTACCACAAATGTTTATACGAAGCACTACTGTTTGTTGAACCACAAAACTGTCATACGAAGCACTGAACCCGCCATTACGCCAAACCGCTGTTATCGGCTGCCCTTTATTCTAATATTTATTCCTCATTGCCATTTTCTTTATTGTCATCTACAATTTCTTCTACATCAAGACCGAATTTTACTGGGGTGATTGTTTCTCCAGCATCTCCTAATAATGTTGTTTCAATATTTTGTCTGCTTAAAGTAATTGAAGAATATGCCTCGTTAAGTTTTAAGAAAAAACCATCAACGGAATTGTTGTATTGAGCAACTAATTCTCTTTGTTTTTCAATAGGCGGAAAAAGTATTGTTATGTTCTCAACATCTTCGTCTGAAATAACAGGATAAGCTGTTTCAGTTATCATTGATTGAAATTGCAAACGTCCTAAAGATGTCCTTAGAAACAAGGAAATATAAAAAGGGTCTGTTTCTTCCCAATTTGTAACAGTAAGAGAAGTAAAGAATACAGTGCAAATCTCGTTGTCAAAATCTTGTGGAACTGTAACAACTGCACCTCTTGTAGGTCGTCTTGTTGATACCAAAATATCACCATATTTCATTATTCTTTTTGCATTATTTGGTGCTGTATTCCCTGTACATCTTGTGTATGATTTTATACGTCCTAAATGAATATCAATATCTCCAATGGCTACATACTTAAATGAAGTTTCTGTTGTCTCTTTGACATTTCTTTTGTTTTTATGGGCAGGTGCAACATCACCTAACCTTTTGACAGTGTAGCCACTATTACTAACAAGGGCAGAAATGTCCAAGTTGTTATTTTCAACTCGAAACTTCTTTCCTAATTGAGATTTTTTTAAAACAAATTTTTTCTTAACTATTATCATATCTTTTCCCATTTTAATGATTGCATCATATAATTAATGCAATCTTGAATTTCAGAGCCAGCCTTTGGTCTGCCTGTTGCATCATAACCAATATTCTCTAACTGATAAAAAGCCGTTTCATAATCTAATTGTTTGTCATCTACTGAACGATTTTTTTGAAAGAAGCACAAACTTGTTTTTGTGGCTGTTCCAAATGGTGCAAAAGTCTCAGTAGGCAAACTAACAACGCCTTTTAACATCATATTTTCTAACAACCAATCTCTAACAAATTGCACATTGAAGTTACCAAGATTGCCGTCAGGTAATACGATAATTAGTTTTCCACCAGGTTTCAAAAACTGGAAACATCTCTCTATTGCTAAAACTTCAAGAGGTAAAGATTTTTTCTTTTTACCTAATTCAAATCTTCCTAACATTTTTCTCGCCTCCTCTCTCATTAAACTTCCAAAAGGCGGGTTAGTTAGAATTATGTCAAATATTGCAGGGTCTGTGTTTGTATCGCTTGCAATTCCCAATATGTCAGGGTAATTATCAAAAGTTAGTAGTGCATCTGTGTTTCTTATGTTTGAATGACCATCCTCGTGCATTAACATATCAGTCATTGCTATTCTCACCATTCGGGGAGATTTTTCAATGCCGTGAAGGTGGAACATTTTAAATTGATACATTGAATAATCATCAATATCTGGATAATTACTCATTACATATTCCAGAGATTTGGATAAGAAATGACCGCTTCCACAAAATGGGTCTATTATTAAATCTTTTGGATTAGGACTTGCTATTGCAACAGCAATTCCAACTACTTCGTCAGGTGTAAAATATTGTCCCATACCTGAACGAATTGCACTGCCAAGCACTTTTTGAAATGCTACACTCTTAATATCAACGCCTGCATCAATAATAGAAAAGTCCTGTAAAACTTCTACTACTCTTGATAATGCAACATCACTTAGTCCGATAGCTTCACGAAATACACCTCTTGAACGGTCATAACCAGGTATTCTTTGAGAGTAAACTTTTAAATCAAAATCACACGCCTCTTTGTACAAATCACGAATGTCTGATGCGACTTCTGATGCGTTACCTTTACCATAAGTTTGAAAACGGAACTCGTATTTTTCATCATCTTTTGACAGACTTGCTGCTCTTTCATCATAAATTTTAGCATAAATTATTTTACATAATTCATCAAGTGCATTGTCATCGTGTAAGCCATCAATGTCTCGCATTGCATTATGACACTCAAATAAAATATTGCTACTTTTTTTAGGAAGTGGCTCTAATCCAACTTTGCCCTTATTTGCTTTTACAACGTTTATATCTCTAACTAATTTAGACCTACCACTGTCTAAAGAGCCATATTCTGAAATATCAGCAATATATTCAAAGTCATTTGGGTTTACTTTTTTTCGGATAACTTTTGTTGTTATTCCATTTGTCAATAAGCCAATTGTAGCAGTGTGTGTTGATGAAAGATAAGTTTCAATTTGTCTTTCCGCTTTATCAAATTCACCTCCAGTTATAGAAGCACTTTTAGTCTCAATATAGATGTAAGTTCTTCCTCTGTCGTTCTTTATTGAAATGTCGCTTTCCTTTTCAGCAGTTGCTACTTGCACAATTTCTTCAACAACAATTCTTTCGCCTAACCAGTCAGCAGGATAATTATAAGAGTCAATTAACTCTTTTAATATCCACTGTCTTACATATTCTTCAATATGACGCTCATCTTTGTTTGGCTCGGCTATTGCCTTCCTGTAGGCTGCGGCTATGTCAGCATTTGCAGTGAGTAGCCAATTTTCAGGCGGTACTTTATAAAACGGTTTTAATATCATCTCAAATTCCTTATTTTTTTCAAAGTTAATTTTATATTCTTGTTTCGTCTCATTTCAGGGTTGCCGATAACTCGTTTATATACGAACTTATTACGTATATACTACATTAATAATTTCATATAAATTGTTTTTTTACCAATTCTATATTATTTTTTATATCTTTATATTTCAAATTAGGGTCACAAGA
>SKGK01000120.1 GCA_007117465.1 Clostridia bacterium
AAAACAATATAGATGCTGGTACAGAAATGCAAATTCATAGGATTGATAGAAACGGTAATGCTCCAAAAGTAGAAACTATCACTGATGAAACTTTTGTAACTATTCATCCATATCAAATTACGTCTGATAGGTATTACATGGATAAAATGGCTTTACAACTTGGTATTATTGCCGAACCTACTAGAAACAAACAATTAGCTGCCGAGAATTTAGCTTGGAAAATGGAGAATGACTTTGAAGCATTGCTTACTGAAGGTCTTTATAGCAATATTTATGACATCAACGGAATTGATATTTCTAGCAAGATTGCTAAAGTGCCAGAAAGTAATGATTTAGATTTATCAGACTATGATGGTGTAACACTTAGTATGTTCAAAGATATTGCTATTTATGCTAAGAGAATGGGCTTGCAAATAGAAACCATTTATGCAAGTGTATCTACTGAAACTGATATGTGGGATTGGTTAGATGTTCCAGCTCAATATGATGGACAAGAAGGTAATGCGCCAGCAGAACTTATTCCTACAATATTGAGAGAAAAATTAGTTACAGAAGGTGTTCCTGGACAGTTATTTGGTAGAAACTTTAACATTCAATCTATTAACACTTTGAATGATGATCCTACCGAAGGTGACGTGTATATGTGGATTAAATTTAGTGGCGGTTGTGGACATGTTAAGTTTCTTGAAGGTGGATATTTTGAAGATACTTTCACTAAAGAAGACGCTAACAGAATTTATTATAATATTATGAAAACTTTAATGATGTTCCAAACACCTAAACAACGCGTAAATTATGCAAGAGTTAAAATTAAAGATGAAGTTTAATGATTAAAGGGAGTTGATTCTCCCTTTTTAATCTTATTGCATTAGGAAAGGGGAAGGGTAAATGTATTTTAGATTAATTGAAGAAAGCAAAGTTGTTGCTAACAAGTATCGTTCTAAAGGTTATACTGAATATGCAGAAAAAAGATATGTATATGATTTAAAAGAAAAAATTGCTGATGGTTTGAAAGTGGAAATTAGAAGTGATGGCAAATGGATTGATGGCAAAGAGTATTTTTCTAAAGATGCAAAAGATAAATTGACAGTAGATGTAGAAAAAGAAGAGGTTGAAACAGAAGTAAAAACTATCCCTATGGAAGACATATTCTCTGCTCATTGGAGAAAAAGAGTAGATACAGTTAAAGAATTCACAGATGATAAAAATGAAGTCGAACAAATATTAGAATACGCTAAAGAAGATGAACAACCTGATAGTGTAATCGAAGGAATTCAAGAATATCTAGAAAGCTTATAGGGGGGTGTATAAATGGAAACAACCTCCATATTAGACGATATAGTGCCTAAGTTTAGACGGGCGATAGATGACATAGAAGAACCTTATTGTTACGCAGATACAGCTCTAGCAGAGTATATAGAGGACTCTATAAGTCAATCATGGCTAGAATGGAGACACAACTATACTTTTGATAGAGAAACTCATTTAACTAATATAGAAATTACCGAAGCTCATCAAATGTTTTTTGTAATGTATGCTAAATTAGAGATGATGAAAAGGCAACCTGATATAAGTTTCCGTAGTGGTTCAATGAGTGTAACTCGTAAAAGTGATAATAAGAAAATGTTACAAGAAAAAGTTGATGAAGTTATTAATGATTTAATAGCATTTGAATGTATTGGATTAGTTAATAGCGATTTAACACGATATGCAAGAAGATTAGAAGATTGGATGTTTATACAAACGTTATAAAGGGGTGGACAGGAAATGGAAAATGAAACATTTGAAGAATATAAAGAAAAAGTTTTAGGAAAATTATTGAAGTCTGATATAGATAACAAGAATGAGTTATTTGGCTTTTATATGAGAATGCAAGTTATTAAAGAAGAGAATATGGTAAGTTTATTAAATCAATTAGATAAATTATCAGAAGATTGTGAAAATAAAAGGCTTATGAGAAGTATGATACTTAATAATTATAATGATTTACCTAGAAAAACGTTAAGATTTATTGAAAAATTAATAACATAAGGAGTGAATATTAATGGCAGATAATTTTTACACAGGAGTTCGTCATGGAGATGAGATAGTTGTTTCTATTGGTAAGTATACAAGTACAACAGAAGGGGAAACAACAACAACAGAATGGGTATATGAAAAGGTTTCACATAGAGAAGGATTCGATCCCGACATACCAGAAGATACAATGGCTATTTTTGATGGTTTGGAATATAAAGGAGATAAAAAAATACAGGTAGAAAAAACACTTTCTATATCACAAGCTATGCCTAGTGACTATTCTAGTGGCTTGTTTGCATATGAAGATTTGTCAGGTTTAGTTATCAAAGAGGAAATCGTACCAAACGATGGTTCTACTGTTGAAGGAGATTCCGAAAGATTCTTCACTAATGTTAATCTCAGGAAAGTCTCAACAGATAGTGTTCCTAATAGTGGAGAGTTTAATATTACAGTTGTGGGTAGATATAATGATATTGTTGGCACCGAGCCATCAGGGAGCGAAGACTGGATCGAGACTTACGAGTAATATTTAAAGGTAGTTTAAAGGTATGAAACGGTATGGTAGCACGTGATGACTATACCGTTATTATTTAATGGTATAGTCATTTTTTTTATTATAGAAATGAAATATGTAATAAAGGAAGTGATTTATTATGTCGGATATTATATATCCTATAGAGTTTTATAGAGAGTTTAAAAATAAAACTAGAAATATTGTTTTTGGTGACAAAACCGTAGGAATTACAGAAGTAGAATTATGTGCAAATGTTACACCATTAACAAATAGAATAAGATTAAAGTTTTATATAGAAGGTGATTATCCCGTTTATATTGGCAATAGCGGGGTTGATACTGCGAGTGGTTATGTAATTTTACCAGGGAGAGAAAATGAAGAAGAATTTATCTTTGATCCTGAAGAAATAGTTAATATTTATGCAATTGCTGAAAATGAAGTAACGGTTAAAATTAGTGAGGAGGCTTAAAATGCAAGATGACGTAAAAAAGTATAAAAGAA
>SKGK01000024.1 GCA_007117465.1 Clostridia bacterium
ATATTAGGGCTAGAAGGTGTGTTAGCACAAGTCTTGCTTATTTCAGCAGCAGTACCTACAGCAGTCAATACGGCACTAATTGCGGTAGAATGTGACAATAGACCTGATTTTGCGTCCCAAGTAGTAATGCTGTCCACGTTATTAAGCGGTGCTACATTGGTAGCGGTGATTTATATTGCGCGGGTATTATTCTCGGTTACCTAAAAGGAAAAAGTTACTATTTACATTAACATAAAATTGAGGTACAATAGTGAATAATGAATAGACATCCAAAAGGCACATAACAATAGATTGCTTTGAAGAAAGTAAACATAATTGTTGGTGTCTTTTTTTGTTTGCTGTATAAAAAGCATAAATATTCTGTCTAAAAAACAAGGCGATTCCCCTTGCTAGTTTAGAGGGGGTGATTAGACTGCGATAGCAGTCATCGAAGGGTGAAGTAATTACCCCTAGAGAAAGAGAAAGGTTATGAGCGAAGCGAATTTTGTTGAGAACGGGAGAGGAGAGGATAGTATGTATAAGCGCATGATGCGTAGTAGTATCTTTTTGATCATTTTAAGTATGCTTCTATGGGGGACGGCAGTATCTGCTGGCGCAACGAGTAATTATTGGCTGCACAGTGTGGAGAGTGGACAATCTTTATGGAATATAAGCAATGAATACAATGTAAGTATACAAGACATTTTAGCGATAAATGACATTGGAGATGCAAATGATATTTGGATTGGGCAACAAATTAAAATACCACTTCTTAATCAAATCGTGCATACCGTTAAAAGTGGAGATACATTATGGAAAATTGCTAATCATTATGACGTATCTTTGCAAGATATGATAACACTTAACAAAACTGACCTAGAAAAACACATTCATATTGGACAACAGTTGTTAATTCCAAAGGCAGAAAAAGCAGCACCAAAACAGCTAGAAAACAACATAAAAGAAGATGTAAAAGTGCACATCGTTGTATCGGGAGATACGGTGTGGAAGCTTAGTATGCATTATAAGGTAAATACAAAAGCAATATTAGAGGCAAATGATTTGACAGAGACATCGATGATATACCTAGGGCAGCAATTAGTTATTCCAAAGGAGCAAGCGCAGGGAGAGCCAGACGATAAGAGCACTCCTAAAGACAATGAGCAACCTAAGGAGCCATACGTTACTTATACGACGCATACAGTAAAATCAGGCGATAATGTATGGAATCTTAGCATTCAATATGGTATTCCGATGACAGATTTATTAGCAGAAAACAATATTACATTAGATACCATTTTATATATTGGTCAAACGTTGAAAATTCCTGTTCATCATATACCTGTAATGGAGACGCCAGGTGATCGATATGGGGAGCTTCTAGATTGGTGGACACAGGCGCAGTATGTTTTCCCTATCGGGGCTAAGGCAAAAGTAATTGATTTTGAAACAGGTAGATCGTTCAATGTGGTTCGAAGTTATGGAGCTTTTCATGCTGATTGTGAACCGATAACAGCAGAGGATGCTCAGGTTATGTATGAGATGTGGGGGAATCAGTGGAGCTGGAGAGAAAGAGCGGCTATTGTAGAGTACAATGGTCGAAGAATTGCAGCTTCTATGAGTAATATGCCACATGATATACAAAGTATTAATAATAATAATTTTAATGGGCATTTTGATATACATTTTTTAAATAGTACAAGGCACTTAGATAATCAAGTCACCGAGAATCACCAAAGGCAAGTGAGAATTGCTGCCGGGGTAGAGTAATCGATACTTTTTAAGAGCGTGCATGGGATAATATGGACGGGTTGTTTATGCAATGTTACTAAAATGGTTTTTTTAAATTTGTGTAAATATGTACTAACATCAAAACAATTAATATGGTATATTAAGTATGTGCTATAAAAGAAACGTAAAAACAGGCAAATTATTTAGGAGGGGGCATAACACACATGGCAGGTTTAAAGCTTAAAAATATTTACAAGACTTATGCTGGTGGCGTTACCGCAGTAAGCGATTTTAATCTTGATATTGAGGACAAAGAGTTTTTGATTTTGGTTGGTCCTTCAGGATGCGGTAAGTCTACAACGCTAAGAATGATTGCAGGCTTAGAAGAGATTACTGAAGGGGAACTTTACATTGGCGATCAGCTTGTAAATGATGTTGCACCAAAAGACAGAGATATTGCGATGGTTTTCCAAAACTATGCATTGTATCCGCATATGACAGTATTTGAGAATATGGCATTCGGATTAAAACTTAGAAAGACTCCAAAAGATGAAGTCAAGAGAAAAGTACATGAAGCTGCAAAAATACTTGATATTGAGCATTTATTGGATAGAAAACCAAAAGCATTATCAGGCGGACAAAGACAGAGGGTTGCATTAGGACGTGCGATTGTACGTGAGCCAAAAGTATTCTTAATGGACGAACCACTTTCTAACCTAGATGCAAAACTAAGGGTTCAAATGAGAACTGAGATTAGCAAATTGCACCAAAAACTTAAAACAACATTTATTTACGTAACGCATGACCAAACAGAAGCGATGACTATGGGTACGCGTATTGTTGTTATGAAAGATGGTTTTATTCAGCAGGTTGCTTCTCCGCAGAAACTATATGAGCAACCAAACAACATGTTTGTTGCTGGATTTATTGGAAGTCCACAAATGAACTTTGTAGATGCTCTGCTTGAGAAAAAAGATAATGGTCTTTGGCTCAGTTTCAAACAATTTTCTATCCTATTACCTGAAGGTAAAGCAAAGAAATTAGAAGGTACTGAATACGTTGGTAAAGAATTGGTGATGGGTATTAGACCTGAGAATATTCATGATGAAGAAGCGTATTTATCTTCTATGCCAGATAGCATTGTAGAAGCAAAAGTAGATGTTGTCGAAATGATGGGTGCAGAGACCTTCTTATACTTATTAATGGAAGGTTATAATATGAATGCAAGAGTACATCCTAGAACTCCTGCACAACCTGGAGATGTAATTAAGATTGCAATTGATACAAACAAGATACACTTGTTTGATAAAGATACTGAAAGAACAATTATTAATTAATATCAGTTAACAAAGAAGAGGGAATGTATCGAATAGGGTACATTTCCTCTTTTTTTAAAAAATTATTACATTTTACAGCAAAAGACTTGAAAAAAAATCAATTATCACATAAAATAAATAAGAAATAAAGGAATAATTATTTGCTATTTTGTAATTCATAGATATAGAGGAGGGAAGAAAAGATGTCGAATCGTCTATTTAAAAGCGTTATTTACCAGATGAAAGAAGTAGTATCAAGAGAATTTGGTGTTGTAGATGCAAGAGGAACCATTATCGCGTGTTCGAATATAGAAAAAGAAGGGCAACAAATGCAGCAAGTACCTGCCAATTTACAGGATACATATAAACCTATTTTTTTTAATGGGTGTGCGTATCAACTAATTAAGAAAAAAAATCGTGTTGAATATTTGATATTTATTGCAGGTGAAGATGAAACAGCTGAAAAATACTGCTCGCTACTTGCCATTAGTTTTAGTAATATTAAACAATACTATGATGAAAAATATGATAAGGGCAATTTTATTAAAAACACAATTTTAGATAATATATTACCTGGTGATGTATCCATTAAAGCAAAGGAGTTACATCTACAGACCAATATTCCAAGAGTTGTTTTTTTGATAAGAGTGCTAGAGAATAATAATTTTCATGTGCATGATATTATTCAAAATATGTTTCCCGCAAAGAATAAAGACTTTATTATAGCGGTAGATGAGCAAAATATTGTGTTAGTCAAGGAGATGAAAAAAGGAGCCCAGCTCAAAGACAGTGAAAAGATATCTAGAAGCATTGTAGATACATTAAATACAGAGGGGCTTATAAAGGCATATGTAGGGATAGGTACAGTGGGAGAAAATATAAGTGATTTGGCCAAATCTTATAAAGAAGCCCAAGTTGCAATGGAAGTTGGGAAAGTTTTTGATACAGAAAAATACATTATGAGTTATCAGAATTTAGGCATTGGTCGTTTGATTTATCAGCTTCCTACCACATTGTGCGAATTGTTTTTAAAAGAAGTCTTTCAAAAAAAATCGATTGATGCGTTAGATAGTGAGACCATTTTAACCATACAAAAGTTTTTTGAAAATAATCTAAATGTAAGTGAAACATCTAGGCAGTTATATGTACATCGTAACACGCTTGTTTATCGATTGGACAAGATACAAAAGTTGACAGGGTTAGATCTTAGAACCTTTGATGATGCTATTATCTTTAAAGTTGCCATGATGGTTAAAAAGTATTTAGACAGCAGCCCAATGAAGATATAACAATGTACTAAAAACGCGAGCGTGCTTGCGTTTTTTTCTTGTGAAAAATCAGAATAGGTGTTTTATGATAAAGTTTGCACAATAAGCAGGTATTTTGACGAGTTATGTAGAATAAAGATAGTTGAAAAGTATTAAAGAATATAAAAGAGGTGTTTACCTGTGATACTGCTTTCAAATGTATCTAAGATATACCCGAATGGGACAAAGGCGCTAAAAGGGGTTAATTTATATATAGAAAAAGGGGAGTTTGTTTTTATAGTGGGGTCAAGTGGCGCAGGAAAATCTTCCTTAATGAAATTATTGATGCGAGAAGAAAGCCCCACATATGGAGATATTGTTATCAATGATTTTGATGTTGCTAATCTTGCCAGAAGAGAAATTCCGCTACTTCGTAGAAGTATAGGCACAGTATTTCAAGATTTCAGGCTTCTTCCTAACAAAACCGTTTATGAAAACGTAGCTTTTGCAATGAAGGTAGTAGAAGCTTCATCTAAAGAAATAAGAAGGCAAGTACCTTTTGTTTTAGGGATGGTTGGACTTGGTGGTAAAGCAAAAATGTATCCACATCAGTTGTCGGGCGGGGAGCAACAAAGAGTCTCGTTAGCTAGAGCGTTGGTGAATAATCCTTCGATGCTTATTGCAGATGAGCCTACAGGCAATCTTGATCCGGAGACGGCGAGGGATATTGTGAAGCTTATGCATTATATCAACAAAAGAGGGACCACTGTCATTATGGCCACACACGCGAAAGAGATTGTAAATCAAATGAGAAGGCGCGTAGTGGCACTAGAAAATGGAAGTATTGCTAGGGATGAAGAGAAAGGCGTGTACGGGTATGAAGATTAGAACAGTTAAGTATTTTATAGGAGAAGGTATAAGTGGTGTATGGTCTAATCGACTAATGAGTCTCGCTTCAATAGGTATTGTAATGGCGACACTAGTTATTTTTGGTTTGTTTATTGTTGCAACGGTAAGTGTTAATTTTATTGGTACACAGATACAACAGCAACATGAAATAAAAGTATTTATCAATGAAGAAGTATCTGATTCTCAACTACAAGAAATCAGCAGGCAGATTAAGAGGATTCCTTTTGTAAAAGCATGTGTGCTAGAAACAAAAGAAGACGCATTAGAGAACTTTAAAGAACAATTAGGCGATAGAGCGGCACTGCTAGAAGGTCTAGAAAAGGACAATCCGCTTCGAAATGCATATATTATACAGGTTGAAGACATACAACATGCATCATATGTATTAGAGAGAGTACAAAGGATACAAGGGATTGCCAATGTCAAGAGTGCAGAAGAGGTTGTGGATATTTTACTTAAAATAAGAGATGTAATTCGTATGACTAGCTTAGGCATGATGTTTTTGTTAGGATTTATAGGAATATTCATTATTTCTAATACGATAAAGATAGCCGTTTTTTCACGTAGAAAAGAAATTAATATTATGAAATACGTAGGTGCAACCGATTGGTTTATAAGGTGGCCTTTTATTATAGAAGGGATGATTATTGGTCTATTAGGGGCTGTGTTTGCGTTGGGAATTGTTGTATATGGATATCAATATGTAGTTACATATATTTATAAGACGATTAATATTTTTCAACTAAAAAAGGTGGAAGAAATTTTAGACATGCTAGCGATGTTGTTTATCGTTGTAGGAACAGTTATGGGAGCAGCAGGCAGTGCAATTTCGATTCGTAAGTATTTGCGCGTATGATAAGTAAGTGCTACTTGAGTTAAAAAGCTTGATATAGCAAGTACTTGAATTTTTAGAAAATGATAGAATTGGCAGAGAGGAGAGGTAGCGTTATGTATCGAAAAATTGCAATGGTGTTGTCAATGGCATTATTAATGGGAGTGTTCTTACCTGTTAATGCTGACAAAATAAAGGATTTACAACAAGAACTAGAGCGAATAAATAGGGAAATGCAACAGACACAAGATGCTTTAAAACAACTTGAACGAAACAGGGAGAATGTTTTAGGTGAAAAAGCGTATATCGAGAGGCAAATTGATTTAACACAGCAAGAATTAGAGCAAATCAATGCATTGCTTTTGCAAAGTGAGCAAAATATTGCACAAAAGCAGCAAGAGCTTGAGGAGGCAGAGGCTCAAGCAGCAGGGCAATACGATTTATTAAAGCAACGCATTCGCTTGTTATATGAGGAAGGGAACACCACATATTTAGAGATTTTACTTACATCTAGCACCTTGTCAGAATTTTTATCACGCTATGAGATTGTAAAAGAAATAATGGCTTTTGATAATGCATTATTTGATAATATGATTGAAAACAAAGAGAAAGTAGCACACACAAAACAGATGCTAGAAGAGGAGCTAGCAGTGCAGCAACAAATTAAAGAAAATGTACAAGAAAAAAAAGAAACCTTGCATGTACAAAATGAATCACGTAATGTGATGCTACAGCGCTTGTCTGCACAGCAGCGGGATTATGAAAAGGGATTAGATGAGCTTGAAGAGACTTCAGCGGATACAGAAAAAGAAATACAGAGACTGCAAGAACTAAATAAAAGAAGATATGCAGGTGGCAAAATGACATGGACAACACCTGATTATTATGATATTACTTCTCCGTATGGTATGCGTGTGCATCCGATTACAGGAAGTCAACGAGTGCATACAGGTATTGACATTGGTGCACCTTCTAATGCGTCCGTTGTGGCTGCTAACGATGGTATTGTTATTTTTGCAGGGTGGAATGGTGGATACGGTCAATGCATTATTATTGATCATGGTGGAGGTATTGCTACCCTGTATGCGCACAATAATAGACTACTAGTGCGTGTAGACCAAGAAGTAAAAAGAGGACAAGAAATTGCTAAGGTAGGAAGCACGGGCTTATCTACAGGTCCACATCTTCATTTTGAAGTAAGGGAAAAAGGTGTGCATGTGAATCCTATGAGATATTATAATCAATAAATGCTTATAGCATCATTAACAAGTTTGTGGTATAATAAATAAAAAATGAAAATATTATACTTTATAGATATAATAATTATGGTAGTAAGGAGTTGAAATTTTTGATAAGAAAACGTACGGCAGTAATTGGTGGTATTATACTCTCTTTACTAGTAGCGGGAACGACTTTTATTGGTACGAGTGTATTGTTTCTAATGTATGGCAATATTCCATTTTTATTAGGAGGTATGCAAGAAAGTTCAGAGCATGCGAAAATTAAGCATGTAAAGCAAATGGTACAGCAGTATTATGTAGAACCAGTTGACCAAGAGGTCTTGCTAGAAGGAGCAATTAGAGGAGTAGTTGCTGCGTTAAAAGATCCATATTCTAGATATAT
Source organism: Clostridia bacterium (assembly GCA_007117465.1). GTDB lineage: Bacteria > Bacillota > Clostridia > SK-Y3 > SK-Y3 > SKGK01. The sequence continues at coordinate 7,638 of SKGK01000024.1, forward strand.
GAGCAGACAAGAGTATGCAGAGATGATGGAAGAAACATCGAGACAGTATACAGGGATAGGTGTAGTGATTACAGTTGATTCAAAAGACAATCTCATAAAGGTTGTTTCACCTTTTGAAGGTTCGCCAGGAGAAAAAGCGGGTATTCTACCAGGCGATAAAATCATCAAAGTTGATGGTGTAGATGTAAGGGGAGACAAACTCGGAGAAGCAGTAAATATGCTTAGAGGACCAGCTAAAACAGATGTAGTAGTAACAATTGTGAGAGGGGATATGTCACGGACACAAGATATTACCATTACAAGAAATGTTATTACCATTGATACGGTATCTCATAAAATTGTAGATGGAGATATTGGATATATCCGTATTAATCGTTTTTATCAAAAAACATCTAATGAATTTAGCGCTGCGCTGGATGAATTATATGCGCAAGATATTCAAGGACTTATTATTGATGTAAGGAATAATCCTGGAGGGCTACTGCCAGAAGTTGTAAAAATTACGGATAGACTTGTTCCGGAAGGAATTATCGTATATACTGAAGATAGAGAAAAAAAGCAACAAGTCTTTTATTCGAGAGAGGAAGAGACTGATTTACCCCTTGCGATTTTAATTAATGGCGGAAGTGCGAGTGCCTCTGAAATACTCGCTGGCGCAGTAAGAGATCACAAAAAAGGAGTACTTATAGGAGATACAACTTTTGGCAAAGGAGTTGTTCAAGTTACCGTACCTATTTATGATGGTTCGGGTATTATTATTACAACTTCGCAGTACTACACACCTAATGGGATATCTATCCATAAAAAAGGAGTAGAGCCAGACGTTAAAATTATTTTCCCAGAAGATTTTGAGCAAAGTATAACGCAGATTACCGAAGAAGAGGATGTGCAGCTTCAAAAGGCAATTGAAGTGATTAGACAACAATTTAGAGTCGAATAGGAATAATAAGTTAGTGAAATCTTTATTATTGATGCATATTTTATTGATTATAGTATATGGGTAGGGCGTAACACCATATCCATATTGTTATGTTAACAGTCTAATGTGTTGAACTGTATTGATATGTAGCGGAAGATGGAAATATATAGTTTGAACTGACGCCTATGCTATAATAATAAGGATAAAAAAATGATTATACAGTTATATAATGGGGTATAAATTCAAAATAATATTTATAAAGAGAAGGGGAGTGTTGATTCATATGGAGAGCTTATTGTATAGCTTTTTTGCAGGTATTTCTACCTCTTTAGGCGTAGTAGTATTACTATTATTTGGTAAACCGAGCAAAAAAGCACTTGCGACGTTACTAGGTTTTGCCGGAGGTATTATGTTAGCTATTTCTGTTTTCGAACTAATGCCAGAAGCGGTGGAAATTGGTTCGATGACAAGTGCGATTATTGGATTTGTTTTAGGTGCAGGTATGATGTATGTGTTAGATAGGGTTTTGCCTCATTCACACCTTTCTGAGGCAGATAATCTAATAGTAGAAAATCCGCAAAAGCTACAGTCTGTTAAAAACCCAATGCTACGTACAGGCTATTTAATTTTATTTGGTATCGGACTTCATAATTTGCCTGAAGGGTTAGCGATAGGTGCAGGGTTAGAGTCTAGTCCGGAGCTAGGACTGTTTATTGCAGTCGCTATTGCGCTACATAATATTCCCGAAGGATTGGCAATGGCAGGTCCTTTAAAAGCAGGAGGACTTGCGGGTATTAAAATATTTTTGTTTACCCTGATAGCCGGACTTATGACACCAATTGGTGCAGGTATTGGACTTATATTTTTTAGTATATCTCCTGTATTTGTAGGAGGATCTCTGGCTTTTGCAGCAGGAGCGATGATTTATATTGTAAACGATGAATTGATACCCCAATCCAATGAGATGAGCAGTCATTTTGTCAATGCAGGTTTAATTTTAGGACTATTGCTTGGATTTGTATTTTTATAAAACAAAAAAATAAGATGGGGGCAATGATTGCTTCCCATCTTAGATATTATAATAAACTGTTCTTACTTTATTTCTTCAGCCGCTTTGAAAATTTGGCTTTGATGTCTATTATCAATTCGATTAGTACCGTGTGTTTTGCTTCCTAAAAAGTGAATATCAAAATGTCCATGCATACCATTGCCATGGACAGCATTTAAGTTGGTGCCTGTACCAAATCCACCACTACGATTAGTTACCCAAGCATTTGCAGGCATATCATCTCTACCTGCATGTGGCATACCTGCCATAGAAGCAATTATTTTATGATCATTTACTTCTACAATAACCGCACGCATTTCCCATTTGAATTGACCACCAAAGATTTTTTTATAGATAGCCGTATCTTCTCTGGTTAGGGCTTCACAATCAGCATGGTTATAACCATATGTACGCTTAGCTTTAAATTGTAATCCTGTTTCTAAATCGGTAATGGTAGCGACATCACCAATAGCAAATACTTTTTCTGCTTTTCCAAACCAAGGCATCAGAAGGTCACGATTGATATGGGAACTTCTAGATGTAGTAGCGTTCATATATCTGTCAAGATACCTTATTGTCTGAGGTCCAACAATACCATCTGTACTAAGACCACATGCTTCTTGGAACTCTTTCACTGCTTCTTCTGTTATAGGGCCAAAATAACCTGTAATATTAAAGTCAAAATATCCTAGTTGCTTTAATTGTGTCTGTACTTTTTCAACTTGCGCACTAGAGTCCCCTCTTCTTAGTAGAGCGCTAGCGCTTACTTGCGTAATGCATAATGCACTAATAAGTAATAGTACTGATAAAACAGATGAAGCAATGATTTTTTTATGGTTGCTAATCATAATTTCCCCCTCTTGTCCTATTGTATTTTTTTATTTTGCCGTTCGTTCAAAATGATTTCTCTACTATCATACCAAATATTACGAAAATATGAAATGCACAAAAAATGGAAAAAATCCCTAAACTCTTTATAAATGCAGATTACAGAGAGAAAATTTTTTTTTTATATCTATATAAATTAATGAAATATTACAGTAATATTGTAAAAAGTTAAATTTTCATATGATTTATATGCAAAAAATGTAGGGCATGTTTTTGATCAAATGGGAAAACATAATAAAGAATATAAATCAAGCAAAAGAAAGGATGATAGATTTGCAACTACGAGATATTATGACTAATCAAGTAGTATATGTAAGTCCAGAGACACCTGTTGAGCAAGTAGCACAACTTATGCAAAAGCATAATGTAGGATCTATACCAGTATGTGATCAAAATGGAAATATTAGAGGCATTGTTACGGATAGAGACATTGTGGTGCGTAATGTAGCGTATGGTACAGATGCTAAAACATTAAAAGCAAGCGATGTTATGACTTCACAGGTAACGATGGCAGAGCCTTCAATGAGTATATCAGAAGCTTCAAGAATGATGGCTGAAAGGCAAGTAAGAAGATTACCTGTCGTTGAAAATAATCGCCTTGTAGGAATGGTAGCATTAGGTGATCTTGCTGTTAATGGTAGAACGGATATGGAAGCTGCAGAAGCGCTAAGTGATATCTCAACTCCTTCAAAAGCACAAAAGCTATAAATTAGAAAGATAGGGGC
>SKGK01000195.1 GCA_007117465.1 Clostridia bacterium
ATAATATGGCAATAGATTTATGGGGTAGGGGGAAGGTATATTCATTTTTAAGAAAACTGATGTGTGGATAGAATGAAATTGGGTCTTGTTGGTAATTTTTGTTTTAAAATATGTATTGGAATTGTAAAGGCTAAACTTCACCAAGGATTGAACATATTTTTGGGTATATGACAAGGTTTATGGCAGAGATTACGTCTAGAGTTCATGGCATTGATCGTGTGAAGAGGGATATTACTGCCAAAAATTTGGCTTATAATATAAAACGTTATGTATGCATTGCGGGATAACTATGTCCAAAATGCAGAAATAGGAAGGGTTTGGTGATGAATATGACATAAAAACGCTCTAAAAACCGATATTTTTACACAAAAAACTTAAAAATCGTAACTTTTTGAAAATTTCACGCCGTTTTATCGGTTTGCTCGGTGAAAATTGGAGCTATCGGAGGTTTCCGGTTCTCTTGCTATACTTTTATGCACTAAAATATTGAATTTTCAAGGTTCAGTCGCACTTTTTCAAGTGCGAAGTTTGAGTAAAATATTTTAATGGAGGGTTTTGTAATGAAAAAATTTAAACTAGTAATATCTTTGTTGATGATTAGTGTTTTAGTAGTTGGTTGTGGAGGTGGAAATGGGGTTGGGAATTCTGAACCTGTAGAAACAGTAAAAACCTTTTTTCAGGCTGTTTATGAATCGGATGCAGCTAAAGTGGTAGAGTTAATAGATAATAATAGAGTAGAATTTATGAAGGAAGATATAGCAAAGAGACATCCAGAATCGTCTATAGAAGAGCAGATGGCTGGGTTCTTGTCTCTTATGCATATGAGTTATGAAGATATGATGGGTGAAAAATGGATTAATGAATTAAGATATGAACTAAAAGAAGAAAAGAGAGATTTTGCCACTGTCACTGTAGATGCTATAGTAGATAGCACTTTAGAATCATTTGAAATATATCTTGTAAAAGAAGATGGCAAATGGAAACTAGATTGGGAGAGACTTTGGAGTTAAAAGCTACCTTATCAAAAAATGGTTGATGGTACTCAAAAGTTTTTCCGTCGATATAAGCCGCATAAAAGGTGTATAAAGTAGAAAAATTGTAATTTTACAATAAGTCCTAATGCTTAGGACTTATTGTTGTACAATGAATAAATTTTTTATTGCCATGAGTTACTTAGTTGAAGGCAAATTAATATCCAAGTAGTACAATCAAAAAAATGTTTTTGACTTTGAGGTTAATAGCAGATAGACAGGGCTGATAAAAATATTATAAAAAGGGGGAGAAAGACAATGTCTGACTTCAACGAGTCAACTAATAACAAAAACTCCAATGAACAAACAGAAAATAACAATGATTCTCCAAAGTCAAATCTAAAAACTATCCAGGCAGGATTACAAGGCGGAGAAATGGTGATGCACTCCATGCCTGCACTTGGAGGGCTCTTACCCCAAGAACTATCTCCAATTAGGTACATACTAAACTCAATCAAAAGATTTTTCCATGGGATAAGAGCACTATTTAAAAACAAAAAGCTACTTATACCGGTTATACTACTTACCGTTGTATGGCTGGTGCTGACAATTCTAAATTCTCAGGGAGTGGAACATCAGGCAATACGAGTTTTAAACTTTTTAACCCTATCTCAATTGGGAACCGGACAGGAAGCATCAAACATATTAGGGGGCATAGCCGGTAAAGGATTATTTGCATATCTGATAACAACAACAATGATGCGCCTAGGCGGGAATAAGCAGTTTAACTTTGGTTTTGGTGGTATCAAAGTATTATTTGGAGCTTTAAGATTTAGGAAAAATAATTCCTTAGCACCACTTTTGTTTGGCAGCGGCATAGCACTAATCGCCTATAACTTCATGTCAGGAGAAATGAGCCCGGCAAATGGAATGGCAGCAATCACAGGTCTGATACTTTCTCTAAGAGCATTAACCGGAAATGCTGGTTTTATCAAGGGACTATTACGCTCTATTCTCAATCGTTTTAGTCGAGGGGGCAAAACAGGAACAACAGTAAATTATGTTTTATCAGGTTTATCAACAGGGTTTTTAATATCATTGCCTTTTTCCTACGTACCCTATGGTATTATAGGCTATATTGCAGGAGCAGCTTTAATTATATTTTCAATAATCACAAAACTGGTATTTAGCAGGAAAAAGGAGGTGCTAAGTAATGCCCAATAATAGGGTAAAAACTATTACCTTATGTATTATAGTATTTTTAATACTATTGGTGCTAAGTCCTCTTTGTAGTATAGTTTATGCTTCCGAAGGAATTTTGAGGGACTATCAAATAACTCGTTTTGACGTAACAGAATATGATATACCTGAAGAAGTGCTCCAAAGTCAAAGCCGTCTCCCAGATTTTGATAGGAACTATTTGGGAGGAAGCTGGGGAGTTGATTATACCCAAGTAGAAAAACTTAGGATTATAATACATACATTAGACTCCTCAGATATGCATATTAGGATTAGTGGTCCGGTGTGGGAACCTAATAAGTACAGAGATAGTATATCTGCTTACCTAGCAAGAACAGGGGCTTCTGTTAGGGAAACTGATAATCAACCGGCATATTTAAATATTTCAAATAATACTTTTGAAGGGCGTTACAATTCGCTGACAATTACAGGCTCAGCTAGAGGTTCATTTGAACAAGGTTATACTGTGAGATTTCGTAAAATAGAGGGAGAATTTGATGAAAATAAAATCAGTGGAACAATATATGCATACTACGTATTGTTTTCGCATGATGAAGCAGAGCTGGCTGAGAATGCTAATAATCCATACTTACAAGCAAAAGTAGAATTCGAAGGCGTTAGGGAAGGAGGAGTTGCACAAGCGGGAACCACTACAACAATAATTGATACAGAGGCAGAAGAAACCCCCGGTGTTACTTCTAACCCAGTCCAGAGAGTTATAGTAGTAGGATTAGCCGGTCTTGTCGCTGCCGCAGCTGGAACCGCTGGAGCAGCAGGTGCCGCTGGTAGTGCAACGGGTGGTG
>SKGK01000110.1 GCA_007117465.1 Clostridia bacterium
AAATATTTTTGCTTATAATCCTGTTGGAACCAAGATGGTTTTGTATGATGATGAATATGTCAAAATTGAATGGGTTAAAACCATGGAAGATAATTGGTGTAGAGATAATCTGGGGAATAGATTAGCTTGTTCCGGATGGAGTACCAATCCATCCGGAATAAACTTACACAGTGTTATTCCTTCTGAAGAATTAAATGCAGTTAATTCTTCAGGAGTAGAAAATATTATTGGAAGTACATTGCATTTGACTGGAGCAATGGTAATGGAAGCTTGTTATAATAGTAATAGTGCATCATTAATTTATCAAAGAGTTACAAATGTTCCTGCTAATCCTAATCATAATGGGAACACTAATCCTACAAAATATGTGATACAAAGTGGAACTGATACCGAAATACAAAGAGTAACTAATGTTACAGGAAAGAGAAGTGATTGGTACAGAGGTGTTTGGAGAACAGCTGGAGGTAGTCACTGGATATGGGCAAGAACAAGTTTTTCAATTCCGTTAAATGTACCTGATACTGTAGGAACAAAAACAGAGACATATAGATTTGTAGGATGTTCTTCAAACAAATATACAAAATGTGGTTACTTTGAAGCAGAAGTTACTTATACCGTTAAAAAATTACCTGATGAACCCCCACCCCCACCCTCAGAAGAAATTTCTTGTTATGCTTCTCCATCAGGAGATGTCCATATATATGAACAGATGACATGGATAGCAGATCATCCTGGCGATCAGTCATATACTTATAGTTGGTCAGGAAATGATGGCTTAAGTGGTGAAGATTCTACTGCCACAATGACTTATACAACACCAGGAACAAAAGAAGCAACACTGACTCTTACACCATCAGGAGGAGGAGCGCCTATAAATGTATCTTGTGAAAAAGAAATCAAAGCTATGTCTTTGAGTTGTTTGGCAGACCCTACATCAGTGGCAGTAAATCAACAAGTAACATTTACTGCTACACCACGAGGAGGAAAACCTGACCATTCATATTCTTGGGTAGGCGCCCTAAGTGAGACAAGCAATTCAATACAAAGAGCATTCTCAAGCACAGGAACTCAAACCTTTAATGTTACTGTTACTGATGCTGCTGATAATACTGCAACAGCACAGTGTAGTGTAAATGTTACAGATGATACTCTTCCTAATAATGGTGGAGGTGGCACAACTACACCGCCATCGGGTGATGACCTAGGGCAGGGACCATTCTTCTTAGACCCAACTATTGTTAATGATATTGAAGATAAATGTAAAGTTAATATAAATGTTCAAAATGTACAATCTTGTATCCTCAAGAGAGGAGGAGAAACATATCTTTATGAGGATAGTTTCCCGGTTTCAGACGGTAAGGTTGATATCCAAGAAGGCATATCAGTCCCAATCGGCATTTATACACTTGAATGTAAAGGAACTGATGGTGGGCTACTGATGAATATTCCTGTGCGAGCATGTGTGCTTAATCCTGCTGTGAGAGAGAGTTAATCTGTGATACAATAAGAATTATGGGAATAGAATTTGAAGAATATGATTCAGGCAGTAATCGTTATAATGACATACCTAAAACAGGTTCCAAAATGGGGGACTGGTTAGTTAAAAACGGTTTTGCTACAAGTCCGATCGGTGCCAATATGATACTTATAATAATGGCTGTTGTTGTCTTTGGATTATCACTATACTTCTTTGTGTTTGGATTTAGTTTACCTTTTCAAAGCGCTCAACAAGGTATCGATAGAGAAGCATTTCCTCCAGGACTTGAATTATAATAAAACTATGTTACTATTAATGCATAAGGCCGAAGACAAGAGGCATCCATAAGACCTCTCGAGGCTGAATTATTGCAATTCAGTTTTCTCAATTATAATTATGACCAATCGGCCTTATACGGTCGATTTTTCATTTTAAAATTAAAATTATGGCAATTACAAAAGAAAAAAAGAAGTCTATTTTAGATAAATTAGACAAAATCAAAGACAGTGAATCCGTAGTATTTGTGAATTTCAAAGGTATTCCAGTTTCTGAAAATACAGCTATGCGACAAGAGCTTTCCAAAAATGATGTTGCATATTATGTAGCCAAAAAAACATTGGTAAAAAAAGCTTTCACAGATTCAAAAATCCAAGGTGATATGCCTTTGCTTGATGGCGAGCTAGCTGTTGTATACGGAAATGATTCTACAGGTCCAGCAAGAGAAATATTTGCATTTCAAAAAAAGCTCGATGGAAGAGTAAATATTCTAGGTGGAGTATTTGAGCACAAGTTTATGAACAAAACCCAAATGGAAGAAATAGCGATGATTCCTTCACTGCATGTTCTTAGAGGAATGTTTGTAAATGTAATCAATTCACCAATTCAAGGTTTTGCCATGGCAATCAAAGCTATTGCAGATAAAAAAACCGCTTAAATTATTAAAAGAAGTCATCCTCGACTTGGTTGGGGATCCAGGAATAAAACCTCTGGATTCCCACCTTAGCGAGAATGACGACGTATAACAAAAAACACTATGTCAGACGAAACACAAGTACAGGATGTACAAAAAGAAGAAGAAACAGTTGAAGTTCCTGCAAAGTTTAAAAAACTTGTAGAAGAAGTAGAGAACATGTCTGTTCTTGAGCTAAACGAACTTGTAAAAGTATTAGAAAAGAAATTTGGTGTATCTGCAGTAGCAGTAGCAGCTCCAGTAGCTGGTGCAGGTGCAGAGTCAGCAGAAGAACAAACTGATTTTACTGTACATCTTAAAGATGCCGGAGCATCAAAAATTGGAGTAATTAAGGTTGTTAAAGAGGTTCTTGGACTTGGTCTAAAGGAAGCAAAAGATCTTGTAGACGGAGCTCCTGGTGATCTTAAAGCAGGCTTGAAAAAAGAAGAAGCAGAAGAAGTTAAGAAAAAACTTGAAGAAGCTGGAGCAACTGTGGAGCTTAAATAAGTTAGCTTTTAGCATTTAGCTATCGGTTTTTGAAAAGGCGCGCCCGAAGG
>SKGK01000134.1 GCA_007117465.1 Clostridia bacterium
TAGAATATGCAGATGAAGTAACCTTAATCAAGGCAATGGAAGGACGCAGAGAAATATAGTTGTATCAAAACCATAGGAAAAAGGTAAAAGATACCTTGTGACTATGGTTTTTTGTATGGATACATTAGAGAGTAATAAAAGATTGCAATCAACTTTAAGTTGAGAGAAAGGAATGGTCATACATATGAAAAAATTAAATCATATCAAGGTATTTTCAGCAGCAAGTATTCTAGTTTTAGGCTTCATTACATATATTATGTTTTCAAATATTTTGACCCCAAACATAGAAAACCATGAGGGGCAAGTAGTCTATGGTGAGATAGAAATGGATGCAGATTATGTAGAACGTGAAAACAATAAAGAGGATGCTAAAGAAGAAAATAGCGAGCAGGAAATAGATATAAATAATGATACTGAGCAGCAAATAGAACTAATTGAGGCTGATAAAGACATGGAAGAGCAGATAAAGGGCAAAGAGGATGAGGAGCAATTAGAAGAGATCGAACTGTTTTTTTATGAGGGGAAAATTACAAATATTTTCTTTCATCCTTTGATTGCATTTCCAGAGCTAGCATTTGATGGAGATTCTATGCATCAGCAGATGGATAACTGGTTTGTAACGGTTACGGAATTTAACAGGATCCTTGATTCTTTATATAAAAACAACTATATATTGATAGACATAAGGGATACTTACGAAATCAGAAATGAAGAAGGTAAAGAAATCATGGTAAAAAAAGAACTTTTTCTGCCTGAAAACAAGAAGCCTTTGATACTTTCAATAGATGACCTAAATTATTATACGTATATGAAAAATAATGGTACCGTTCACAAGCTTATATTAGATTCAGAAGGTAACATAGCAACAAAAACACATTTTCCTGGCGAAGAAAAAATGATAAGCTACGATAATGAAATCATACCCATTCTTGAAAGTTTTATAGCTAAAAACCCAGATTTTTCACATAATGGTGCAAGGGGGGTAATTGCACTAACAGGTTTTAATGGCGTTTTAGGGTATGATACACATAAGATAACAGCTCCTGAGTATCAAGAAGAAAAGCAACAAGCCATCGAAGCGATAAATTATCTAAAGGAAATGGGGTGGACATTTAGCTCTCATGGTTATTATCATTATGATACGGCAAGAGTTGAATTTAATAAACTGCTTAATGATACCAAACGTTGGGAAAAGGAAGTTAGTGTACTTACAGGACCTACAGAATTTTACATATACCCTTTTGGGGCGACAGTAAGACCAGGCAGCGATAGGTTTAAGCACTTAATAGATGCTGGCTTTCGAGCATTTTGGGGCGTAGGACCAAACTCTCAGTTTCAGATAAATCATAATTATCTTTTAATGGATAGAATTAATCTAGACGGTGTATATTTTACACGTAACCGCGGCAAAACTACGCAGTTATTTGATGTAGATAGTATAATAGATGATGCACGGGGATGGGATTAATCTTATTTAAGTTTTTTAATGATTTCGCTAATAGGAACGGCTAGTCCAATGATGTCATCTTCATGTTGGGTATTTGCAGCAGTAGCAAATACCATGCCAATGACATTGCCATCTGCATTAATCACTGGGCTTCCGCTGTTCCCATTGTGTATAGAACCTTTTATCATTAGAACGGGTATTTGCCAATCTCTTAAACGCGTATAGCCGCTAAATTCTCCTTTGTTAACGATGCGTGTAAACCCAAGGGGGTTGCCAATTATGGTCACTTCATCACCTATAGCAGGCGTTTTTTGTTTTTCTAATGATAACGCAGGTAAAGCGTTAGCATCTAAAGAAATAATGGCTAAATCGATTTCTGGAAAAGATATCCATTCATATATATTATATTGACCGTTTGAAGAAAATGTTACCACTACATTTTTAGCACCTTCGACGATATGATAATTGGTGATAATTGTTCCATGAGAAGATATATTAAAACCTGTTCCTCGGCTGTTTGGTGTTCTAATAGCAACGACAGCTTGTTGCCAACTTTGTATCTCGGGGTCTTTTGAAATCTCTCTAGAGTCTAAAATAAAATCTAAAGAAGGCATATTAAAAAATGCTAAGATGTTGTTAAACATTAGCGCAGTAAAAGTTATAACAAGTAATAAAGCAAACAAACGAACAAAACATTTTTTTTTGCCTTTGTGAGGATCTTCTATTAGCGCCTCTTCATTTAAAGCATCTAGTATTTCATCCATATCTACAGTATAATCTTTAGATTCTTCTTTCACCTTCAATCACCTCTATCTTGATGTTTATTATATCGTAGCATTGGCATATACGTCAATGAAAAATCGGAATACAAACATAAGTAAAATATATGTAAAGTATTGCATTTAATATGTTTTATCGTATCTTAATGGTGGTATGTATAATATAATTGTATTTAAAAATGGGGGGTTTAGATTTGAATAATATTAACATCAACAACGGTTTAGAAGAGGTTAGTCTAGAAATGATTAAACATAAAATTACAACAAATGTAAAAAAATACTTCGGTAAAAAAGTGGAAGAGGCTGATTCTAAAGAATTATATTTCGCGGTTGTAAAAACAATGCAAGATTATATGGCAGAGAAATGGTTAGATTCAAAAGAAGCCTATAAAAAAGCACAGGAAAAACAAGTATACTATTTGTCAATGGAATATTTGATGGGCAGAATGCTTGGGAACAACATCATTAATTTAGGTTTGTTAGAAGTATATGATAAGGCTTTACAGGACCTAGGCGTTGAGATAGATGTTATTCGAGATGCAGAAAATGATGCAGGACTTGGAAATGGAGGACTCGGAAGACTTGCTGCTTGCTTTTTAGATTCTATGGCAACACTTTCGCTTCCTGGGTACGGTTATGGTATGCGGTATAGGTATGGGTTTTTTATGCAAAAAATTGTTGATGGATATCAGTGCGAGTTTCCTGATATGTGGCTTGAAGATGAAAATGTATGGGATTTTAAAAAGGCAGATAAAAGTGTGCAAATTAAATATGGTGGAGAAGTGAAATATGTTGAAAAAAAAGAGGGGGGCTTTACGTATAGACATGAAAATTATTATACCGTTCTTGCCGTGCCTTACGACATACCCATTGTGGGATACAAAAATGATACAATAAACACCCTTAGATTATGGAGCGCAGAAGCGATAAATAAATTTGATTTTCAAACGTTTTCGAAGGGTAATTTTATGGATGCACTAAAAGAAGCAAATCATGCGAGTCATATATCACTTGTTTTATATCCAGAGGACAGTCACTATGAGGGAAAACTCCTTCGTCTTAAGCAACAATATTTCTTTGTATCTGCAAGTATACAAGATATTTTAAGAAAATTTAAAAATAAGCATAAAGATTTTTCTCTATTATCTGAAAAAGTAGCTATTCAATTAAATGATACGCATCCTACGCTTGCGATACCTGAACTTATGCGTGTTTTGATAGACGAGGAAAAGTTTTCATGGGATCAAGCATATGATATTACGACAAAAACGTTTGCCTTTACTAATCATACAATATTGCCAGAAGCGTTAGAACAGTGGGATGTAGATTTAGTAAAAGGCCTTGTGCCTAGAGTGCATCAGATTATAGAAGAAATTGATAGAAGATGGAATGAAAAATTAAATAAGATATATCCGAATGATACAAACAAAAAAGAAGCGCTACGCATAATAAAAGACGGTAGATTAAGAATGGCATATTTATCGATTGTGTGTTCTTATTCAGTAAATGGTGTGGCTAAGTTACATACAGAGATTTTAAAAAATAGCGTATTTCATGATTTTTATACCCTGTTTCCTGAACGTTTTAGCAATAAGACAAATGGTGTTACGCCTAGGAGATGGCTGTATAAGGCGAATCGACCGCTATCAAAAGTTATTTGTGAGACTATAGGAGAGAGGTGGATAACTGATTTAACAGCACTACAAGAGCTTGAAAGCTATGCAAACGATACAGCTTTTAAAAAGAAGGTAAGAGATGCTAAAATGCTTAATAAACAGGCACTTGCAGCGCATATCATGGAAACGAATCATATAAAAGTTAATCCAAAGTCAATATTTGTGGTGCAATGTAAAAGGATACATGAGTACAAAAGACAGCTTTTAGAAGGCCTTTACATATTAGATTTGTATAATCGTATAAAGGAGAATCCAGACAACGACATATACCCGCAAACCTTTATTTTTGCTGGTAAAGCAGCGCCTAATTATTATATGGCAAAGCTTACGATTAAGTTCATTAATAATTTAGCAAATATAATTAATAATGACCCAATCGTTAGCCAAAAAATGAAAGTTGTTTTTTTAGAAGATTTTCGCGTTTCACTTGCGGAAAGACTTTATCCAGCAGCAGATGTAAGCATTCAGATATCAACAGCAAGCAAAGAGGCTTCAGGCACGGGGAATATGAAGTTTATGTTAAATGGTGCGCTCACACTAGGTACTTTAGATGGTGCGAACGTTGAAATAGCAGAGGCAGTAGGAGAGGATAATATTTTTATTTTCGGACTGACTTCTGAAGAAGTATTACATTATTATGAAAAAGGCGGATATCATCCACATGAAGTGGTAAGTCATAACCCTTCCCTTGAGAAGGTGATGACTCAGCTTATAGATGGCACGGTGTCACCTGATAATCCTGAACTTTTTAGAGATATTTATAATAGCCTTTTGCATCAAGGGGGAGATTATTATTTTGTGCTAAAAGATTTTGAAGGACTCAAAAACAAACATGACGAAATAAATAGACTGTACAAAAATGACAATATGTGGTATAATAAGGCAATCATTAACATTGCTAGGAGTGGAAGGTTTTCTAGTGACCATACCATTAGACAGTATGCGAAAGAAATATGGGGAATTCAAGAAATAGTGAAATAAAAAAAGGAAAGGATGAGGGGAATTTATGCTTAAAGTACAAACTGTTGCTATGATTTTAGCGGGAGGGAAAGGTTCGCGGTTAGGTGTTTTATCTAAGAATAATGCAAAGCCAGGGGTGCCATTTGGGGGAGGATATCGCATTATTGATTTTACCATCAGTAACTGTGTTAATTCTGATATTGAACATATTGGTGTGCTTACACAGTATAAGCCACGTATTTTAAATTCACATATAGGGGTTGGTAAGGCATGGGATTTAGATCGTTATTATGCAGGGATTTCAATTCTGCCGCCTTATATGACAGAAAATGAAGGAAAGTGGTATATAGGAACCGCAGATGCAGTTACGCAAAACTTAGATTTTATTGATAAATATGCGCCAGAGTATGTACTTGTTTTATCAGGTGACCATATTTACAAAATGGATTATAGCAAGATGATTGAATTTCATAAACGAAAAGGATCACAGTTAACGATAGCAGTACAGCAGGTACCTATTGAAGAGGCTTCAAGATTTGGTGTTATGAATGCAGATGAGCAGTATAAAATATATGAATTTGAAGAAAAACCGAAAGAGCCTAAAAGTGATTTGATATCGATGGGGATATATGTTTTTAATTATCGACTGCTTAAAAAGTATCTGTTAGAGGATGCTGAAAATGAAGCTTCTGCACATGACTTTGGAAAAAACATTATTCCGAAGATGTTAGCCGATAATCAGGATATATATGCGTATCCATTTAAAGGATATTGGAAAGATGTGGGTACTATTTCATCGTATTTAGAGGCGAATATGGATTTACTTAATCCAGATAATCCGCTCAAAATGCACGATGAAATGTGGAAGATTTATTCTACGGCTATTCCTACACATGCTACGTACTATGGTAAAAGTTCACATGTATCTAATAGCCTGATAGCAGATGGCGCAATGGTATATGGTACGGTTAAAAATTCGATTATATCAACAGCGGCATTGATTGAAGAAGGCGCAGTAATTGAAAATAGTATTATTATGGACAATTGTCATATTCAAAAAAATGCATCTATCCAAAAAAGTATTGTTTGCAGTGGTGTAAAAATCGGTGAAAATGCAAAAATAGGGGTAGGTGACAACAAAAAAAACATTTTACAACCGCATATCTATAACAATGAAATAACGGTGATTGGTGTAGATACGAGTATAGGAAATGATATAAGGATAGGTAAAAATGTCATGATTGATACCAAAATCGCATTAAATAATGGCATTAAAGAAATTGATTCAGGGGAATGTATATTTAAAGGAGTGAGATACAATGTATAAAATGATGGGGTTTATTTTGACAGGCGGAGACAATCCAAATTTAAAAGGCTTAATTCAAAAACGATCTGTATCGTCTATCCCCATAGGGGGCAGATATCGCATTATTGATTTTATGCTATCGAACATGGTAAATTCAAATATTTTTAATGTGGGCATTACAACTCAGTATCAATTCAGATCATTAATGGACCATATTGGTTCAGGCAAAGAGTGGGATATGGATAGAAGGAGAGATGGTCTGTTTATATTTCCACCGTTTTTAACGGATGAAGCAAGTTCTAACTGGTATAGAGGTAGTGCGGATGCCATATACAGAAACATTGAATACTTAAAAAGAAGTAAGGATGAGTACGTTGTTATTGCACCAGATGATAGTATATTTAAAATGAATTTTCAAGAAGTGGTGCCCTATCATATTGAAAAAAATGCAGACATAACGATTGTTTATAAAAAGACGCAGGAAGTAGCATTAAATACGCTTGGCATATTAGAATTAGATGAAAACGAAAAAGTCATCGAGTTTGAGCAATACCCAGAGCATCCAAAGACCAATTTAGCTTCAATGGGTATTTATATTATGAAAAGAACCTACTTATTACATTTACTAGACCAGTATATGTATGCAGGTGCTTGTGATTTTGTAAGTGATATACTTATCAAAAATATAGCGGATATATCTATGTATGGATATGCATTTACGGATTATTGGCGTCCTATCAACAGCATAGAATCTTATTACCGGTGCAATATGGACATGCTCAACCCCGAATATAGTTTGCGGCTTTTTAGAGGAAAAGGTCCTGTATACACTAAGAGAAAAAGCTTTTCACCCGCATACATTAGTCCTACAGCAAGTGTTAAAAATAGCCTTATTACACAAGGTTCAAAGATAGAAGGAAATGTAGAAGACAGTATTATTTTTAGGAATGTACACATAAAAGAAGGCGCAAGTGTCAAAGATGCAATTGTTTTTCAAGATGCAGTGATAGAAAAAGAGGCATATCTTAAAAATGTTATTATAGAAAAAGGTATGCTCATAAAAAAAGGGCATATTGAAGGCGCAGAAGAAAACATACCGATTATAGGGGAAAATACACAGTGGTGGTAAGGAGGATTGTGACATGAATATTTTGTTTGCTGCATCAGAAGTTTATCCTATTGCTAAGACAGGTGGTCTTGCGGATGTTGCGGGTTCGTTACCGAAGGCAATGCAGGAGTTAGGGGCGGACATCCGGATTATAATGCCCAAATACACCGATAAAATTGCCCATCATATCAAAGAAAAGTTGGTATTTATAGGAAGTAGCGACATATATATGGGGGATAGGTGTAAATATTGCGGCATTGAGGAGTATGATTTAGAGGGCATACCACTTTATATGGTGGATAACGAAGAATACTTTAAGCAAGGTTATTATGGATATGCAGAGGATGGTGAGAGGTTCGCTTTTTTCTGCAAAGCCATTCTTTCTGCACTTCCGATTATTGATTTTAAACCAGATGTTATTCACTGTAATGACTGGCATACAGCACTTGTACCTGTTTTCTTAAAAGCATACTATGCACATGATTTATTTTATCAAAATATAAAAACAATCATGACCATTCATAATTTAAAATATCAGGGAATTTTTCCAAAAGAAATGATGGAAGGTTCGCTTAATTTGCCATGGGATAACTTTCATAGTGATGCACTTGAATACCATGACCAAATTAATTTCTTAAAGGGTGGTATGCTTTATGCAGAGGCAGTAACAACTGTAAGTCCTACATATAAAGAAGAAATAAAGACATTGTATTATGGCGAAACACTAGATGGGGTGTTAAGAAAGAGACAAGGTGATTTTTACGGTATTTTAAACGGGATTGACTATGAGGTGTATGACCCGATGAAAGATCCGCCGATGCATTATAGCGTAAAAAGTGTATTTAGAAAACAAATGAACAAGAAATTTTTACAACAAAAGGCGGGGCTTCCTGAGGTAGCTGTTCCCATTATAGGTGTAGTATCAAGACTTGTAGAAGCAAAGGGTCTTGATCTAATTACACACATTATAGAGGAACTGCTTGCGCAAAGCGATATGCAATTTGTACTTCTTGGTACTGGAGATACGCAGTATGAAGATTTTTTTAGGGCGTTAGAGCAGAAGTATCCATCAAAAGTTTCTAGCAATATTTTATATGATGAAAAACTGGCAAGACTTATATATGCAGCTTCAGATTTGTTTTTAATGCCGTCTAGATATGAACCTTGTGGACTTGCACAGCTTATTAGTTTAAGGTACGGAACATTACCTGTTGTGAGAGAGACAGGGGGACTAAAAGATACAGTGATTCCTTTTAATGAGGCAACAGGAGAAGGTAATGGCTTTAGTTTTACGCATTACAACGCACATGACATGTTAAATGTTATAAGCTATGCACTACGTATATATCATGACAAAAAAATGCGATATGCACTCATCAAAAATGCAATGGCTTGTGATTATAGTTGGAATCGAACAGCGAGTGAGTATTTAGCATTATATCAGAAGCTGATGTCAAGATAGTGGGAGAGAGTGGCATGGAAAATGTAAAAGAAATAGCGCGATTTGAACAGTTAATTGACTTTAACATAAAAGACCCATTTGCTTTTTTAGGTATGCACAAAGAGAAGACTATAAAGGTTCGAGTATTTATGCCTACAGCAAAAAAAGTTGTAGTAGTGGATAAATATACAAATGCACGATATGCTTGCAGAAAAATAGATGAGCGAGGATTTTTTCTATGCGAAATAGCAGATAGAAAAGATTATTTTGAGTACAGATTAGAGATTATATATGATACGGGATACCAAGTCGTACGCGCAGATCCATATAGTTTTTTGCAAATCATAGGCAATGAGGATATGTATCTATTCAATCATGGTAAGCAATATCAGATATATGATGTGATGGGTGCACATGCAAAGACGGTCAACAATGTATCGGGAACGCTATTTGCAGTATGGGCACCGTCTGCTAAAATGGTAAGCGTGGTAGGAGATTTTAACCAATGGGACGGCAGAGTATATCAGATGAGAAAAATAGGTAGCAGTGGAGTTTGGGAAATTTTTATACCAACGATAAAAGAGGGAAGCCTGTATAAATATGAGATTAAAATGCAAAATGGTGATACTGTTTTAAAGGCAGATCCGTACGCTTTTTTTGCAGAAAAAAAACCTAAAAAGGCTTCTATTGTATATACGTTAGATGATTTTGAATGGACCGATGATGATTGGCTCAAAAAACGCCAAAGGGCAAGTGTGTACAAAAGTCCTATGAATATTTATGAGGTGCATGTAGGTTCATTTGCAAGGGCAGGAGTAGGGGAAGATAGTTATTTATCGTATAGAGAGATAGCAAACAAGCTAGTTGCATATGTAAAAGAAATGGGATATACGCATGTTGAACTTCTACCTGTGATGGAACACCCTTATGATGGTTCGTGGGGATATCAAGTTACAGGATATTATGCAGCTACAAGCAGGTATGGTTCACCAAAAGAGCTGATGTATCTTATAAATAAGTGTCACCAAAATGATATTGGCGTAATACTAGACTGGGTACCTGGTCACTTTCCAAGAGATTTACATGGGTTATATCGTTTTGATGGGACTGCACTTTATGAGCATGAGGATGTGCGTCAAGGAGAGCATAAGCAGTGGGGAACGCTGGTATTTAATTATGGAAGACATGAGGTAAAAAACTTTCTCATTGCAAATGCACTTTTTTGGCTTAGATATTACCATGCAGATGGCCTTCGGGTAGATGCAGTTTCGTCGATGTTAGATCTTAACTATGGAAGAGAAGAAGGAGAGTGGATTCCCAATCAGTACGGAGGAAACGATAATTTAGAAGCCATTGCTTTTGTAAAGGAGCTAAATGAAGTTGTTTATAGAAACTTTCCGGATGCATGCATGATAGCAGAAGAAGCAAGTGCGAGGCCAATGATAACAAGGCAAACCGATGTTGGTGGACTAGGCTTTGGGTTTAAGTGGAATATGGGATGGATGAATGATTTTTTAAGGTATGTAAAGTTGCATTATAGTGAACGCTGTAATCAGCACCATTTGATTACTTTTAGCATCATGTATGCATTTAATGAAAACTTTGTATTGCCGCTCTCTCACGATGAAGTGGTACATGGTAAGCATTCTTTACTTGATAAAATGCCAGGAGATTATTGGCAAAAGTTCGCAAATTTGCGTACAGCCATTGCTTTTTGTATTGGACATCCAGGTAAAAAGCTGCTTTTTATGGGGAGCGAGTTTGGACAGTTTATCGAGTGGAAATATGATGACAGTCTAGATTGGCATCTGTTAGACTGCCCTATGCACAAAAAGATACATGTGTATTTTAAGGATATCAATCACTTATATTTAAGAGAAAAAGCATTATATGAAAAAGATTTTTGCCACACAGGGTTTGAATGGATTACATTAGATGATGCGAAGGAAGGAATTTTTTCGTTTATAAGAAGGGGAGAGGGGAAAGGGAATTTTATTGTATTTGTGTGTAACTTTACCCCCAAAGTCCATGAAAATTATCAGTTAGGCGTACCACAAAAAGGTATTTACCGTGAAATATTAAATAGTGATGATGAAAAGTATGGTGGCAGTGGACAAGTGCAATCACAGGATATAAAGAGTGAATTAAAGCCATGTCATTTTAAAGATAACTCCATACAAATAAAAGTGCCACCACTCGGTGTAGCCATTTTAAAGAGAGTCAAGTAAAAGATAAAAAGAGGGTGCATAAAATTTATTTGAAGAATATTCTGGAAGGAACGTTGTGGAAAGGGTTAGAGCCTATTAACGCAGCGAAGGAGAAGCAGCATCTACTGTTTGAGCGTTAGCGAGTTTGATGCA
>SKGK01000039.1 GCA_007117465.1 Clostridia bacterium
GGCGAATCATATAGTGGGTGGGATCCCCACTGAGCAAGGTTTAGCAAACCACTCATAGCGAGTCTTGGACATCATCGGGTAACTTATGATGTTAAGCGTAGTGTATATGCTAATCTAAAATTACCCTAGTACAATAGTTGAAAAATCCCCTAGTGAAAAATAAAATAAGCCCTATGATACATCATGGGGAGGTTAAGGGGATGATCAGTTTAATGGATAAACAAGAAATAATATTATCACATTTTAGAGAAGGTAAATCTCAGTGGGCGATTCATAGAAAGACAGGTTTTGACAGGAAAACCATTAGAAAGTACATCAATGAATATGAAAGTAAAAAGCAGGAATTGCTTGCCTCGCAAAAGGAAGATAAAGAGCTA
Organism: Clostridia bacterium; assembly: GCA_007117465.1. Lineage (GTDB taxonomy): Bacteria > Bacillota > Clostridia > SK-Y3 > SK-Y3 > SKGK01. The sequence continues at coordinate 378 of SKGK01000039.1, forward strand.
ATATCTGCTATTGTGACAGCACCAAAATATAACAGCAGTAACAGAATCAGAAGAAAGTTAACAGATGAGATGATTGAGAGAATCCAATATTTCTTAAATGAAAATGAAGTAAAGAAAGTAACAGGAATGAGCAAACAACAGAAGAAAAAGATTGATATCTATGAATGTTTAAGAAATGAAAATCACGATATTAGCTACCCTACAGTATGCAACTATATTAGAGAACACTTACAAAAAGCTAAGGAAGCATATGTGCGTCAGGAGTATACGTTAGGTGAACTATGCGAATTTGACTGGGGCTACGTAACCTTACGTATTGCTAACAAGCAAAGGACATTTCAAATGGCAGCATTCACTAGTGCTAAAGGAAATTACCGGTACGCTAATATGTATCATAACCAAAAAATGGAGAGTTTCTTAGATTCTCATGTTAAGTTTTTCAACCATACAGGAGGCGTTTACCAAACCGTAGTGTATGACAATATGAAAGTAGCTGTAAAGAAATTCGTGAGCAAAACTGAAAAGGAGCCAACAGAGGATCTTCTGAAACTATCGTTATACTATGGATTTAGATACAGGTTTTGCAATAATTATAAGGGTAACGAGAAGGGCCACGTTGAGCGTAGTGTTGAATACATAAGAAGAAAGGTGTTTAGCAATAGGGATGCATTTGCAAGCCTAGAAGAAGCCAACCAATACCTGCAAGAAAGGCTAGTCAACCTTAATGCACGTACAACCGCTATCAATAATGGTAAAAGCCATACAGATATATTGCAAGAGGAAAAACCGTTTCTCCTGCCACTTATGCCTAGTTATGATACAGCTAGAACGTCAGAGCTTCGAGTGAGCAAATACTCTGTAATAAGCGTTGATGAAAACAAATACTCTGTACCAGATCATTTAGTTGGTAGATTTGTTTTTGCGAAAATATACCCTGAAAGCATTTTAATTTACTATAAAAACAAACTCATAGCCGAACACACTAGAAGTTATGGGTTACACACCTGGAATATTAAAATAGAACATTACCTAAAAACCATAAAGAAGAAGCCTGGATCACTTCATTCTAGCACAGCCATGCACCAAATGAATCCCAAGCTTCAAACCATCTATAACAAGTATTATACAGAAAACCCTAAAGATTTCATAGAGCTTTTAGAGCTAATTGGCGAAAAAGGGTTGCAAAAGATTTTAAATGTAATTAAAGAACTAGAAAAGCTAAGTCCAACAGGTGTTAATACTGAAAAAGTAAAAATGCTTTGTAATAGAACTCTCATTAAAATAGGGAAAAAACAGGAACGGAATACAGAAATAGAAATGCAGTCTAGAATGCTATTAAACCATTATGGAAAGTTATTAAACAATTCAAATGTGGCCTTTGATAAGGAGGCTAGCATTATATGATTAACGATATCCAAGAGAAAATTACAGCATTTGCAAAAGAGCTAAAGCTACCCTATACGATGAGACACTTTAAAGATGATGTATCGGAAGCTAACAAGACCAGTAAAACATATGATGCTTTTCTTTACGATCTTCTAGAGAAAGAGTATGACATTAGAAAAGAGAATGGCAGAAATAATCGAGTTAGAAGCGCAAGGTTTCCTTATAAAAAATATCTTGAAGATCTGATTATAGAAGACTTGCCAGAAGACGCGAGAAATAAAGTCAACGTATTCTCAACGCTTGAATTTATTGAAGCTGGTCAAAATATTATTCTTGCAGGAAATCCCGGAGTAGGCAAAACTCACATTGCAATAGGTTTAGGTTTGAAAGCGTGTAATGAGGGTTATAAGGTATTATTCACGACAATCCCCCTACTTGTCAACGAACTAAAAGAAAGTCGATCTGAGAGGACACTCCGAGCTTTTGAGCATAGATTTGAAAAATATGACCTTATTATAGCAGACGAACTCGGCTACATTTCTTTCGACAAAGAGGCGTCTGAACTGCTTTTCACGTACCTATCATTACGAGCTGGTAGAAAATCAACAATAATAACTACAAATCTTTCATTTGAAAGGTGGGACGAGATATTTAAGGACCCAGTTATGACAGCAGCTATGATTGACAGACTAACTCACAAATCTTATATAGTAAATATGAACGGTAATTCGTATAGGCTTAAAGAAACTAAACGTTGGCTTGAAGAACAATAACTTCCAATTCCTCTAGGGGAATTTTCAATTAGTAATTGGGGGAATTTTCAGTTGACAAATACAGTCTGCAACACGGTAGTAGAACGTAGTAAATGATGCCCTTTCTTCATCGTAGCTAGGCAACACTAATAATAACTTCAACATGACTTCCTGGCGCGCGTCATCGATGCCATGGTAAGCAACGCCATTCTTCATACAAAGACTCTGAAAAATCCCTTCAACTTTTGCACAAATTGCTGTGAATAATCTGCTCTTAGTATCTCTGTTGTTCGTGTTTGTGTACTCTCTGACAAGTTTGTTCATATGAAATCAGCCCCCTAAATGGATTTTGAAAAACAGAAAAAGCACCCCAGTGTTTGCTAAATTCAGGCATACGCGTCCTGTCTTTCAACAACTAAGATACTTTCTTATGTTCCATTCA
>SKGK01000035.1 GCA_007117465.1 Clostridia bacterium
TCTTGAAGCGCATAATATTGATTTAGGAACGCTTATTTTAGCGGCAAGTGCCGTAAAAATTGCCAATAACAATCAAGCAATTTTTACGGATGATAGCACAAATGCAGCGGATTTTGCGTTAGAGTCTATCGATTCTTCAATTACAGAAGGGATTGATACTGTTTTATCGGGATACACGGTTAATGGCAATACGTATACCAATTTTAATGCACTAGCATCTTCTTATATAGATGAAGTGAATGCAAGATATGAGGATGACAGAAAAAACCAGTTAAAAGACATTTTAGGTGCACATGGGTTGTATGAAGAGATGCAACAGCAATCTCCTACTCCTCCTCCAAGCGGTGGTGTAGGTGGCACTTCACCAGGGACGCAGCCAGAGGAAGTAGAGGAAGACATTAGCGATGAAGAGATTAAAAGAATTGGGGAAGGTAGTGAAGATGAGGTTACTGATACTGTAGGTAGTATTGCAGAGAGAATTTCTATAGACTTAAGCAATAGGGGAGCATTAGATTCAAATTCCTTAGAAAAAGTGGCAAATATTTTTGGAGAAATTGCATCGGTAGTAGACAAGATTACCACTGAAGAAAATGCTCAAAAAGTAAGTGAGTCTGTTACAGCGATGATTGAGTCTGTTGCTAACTTAGTTAAAGAGAATGTGGACGAAGAAGTTGGAAAAAAAGCTGTAGATTCAGCTAAGCAATCTGTTGAACTAATTGCAACACTATTAGAAAATGTGCAGACACTTGAAAGCGCACAACGAATCGCAGAGAGTGTAATTACATCTACCGCAAGGATTATAGTAGAGGTAGAGCAAGTAGGTGTACAGAATAAAGCGGTGGCGGATAAGCTTGTAAAGATTAGTGAGCAGGTGATAGAGAAAGCTGGAAAACAGCAATTTGAAGCCCAGGTTGAAGGCGATAGTGCAGTAGCAGTAATGGCAGATGATAAAGTCCAAAGTCTCATTGAAAAAATGATTCAAGTGGCAGAGGTTGGACAGGCACTGCAAAGTAGGATGGATGAAAATAGCATACATAGGAAAGTGGAGACCAAAGTGGTGATTGATATTTCAGTGGAAGATGACATCAATCAAGTAAGCGTAGAAATCCCAACAGGGTTATTAGAGGCAGTAAGCGAAAATGAGATACAAAGAGTAGAAGTTGCTGCAGGATTAGCGAAAGTATCTGTTGAACCTGACTTTATAAAAGCAACTGAAGGTGCAGTAGCCGTTTCACTTGACGGTAAGAGAGCGAAACTTACGCAAGAGCAGCAAGCATTAGTAGGTAGCGATGTACCTGTATATGAATTCCATGCAAACATTGTAAAATCAGATGGCAACAAGGAAAAGGTGTCTAATTTTGAAAAAGAGGTTGTTATTCGATTACCGTATGTGTTAAAATCAGGTGAAGATAAAGATAATATTACAGTGTTATATTTAGCCAATGATGGTACAATTAAGAATATGGTAGGAAGATATGATGAATCGACAGGGGAAGTAGTATGTAAAACTAATCACTTTAGCAAATTTGTTATTAAGCACCATATTGTAACATTTTCAGATGTGCCAGCAGGTTTCTGGGGATCAAAATTTATCAGTTCTATGGCTTCAAAAGGTATCATAAATGGTAGAACTACATCTACCTATGAGCCAGATGGTAATATTACCAGAGCAGAGTTTGCAAAGCTTATCACAGTAACGATGGGTCTTGTGGATGAAACAGCGCTAGCTGAATTTACGGATTTAGCAGAAGGTGCGTGGTATACCACATATGTAGCATCTGCTGCAAAAGCGGGCATTGTAACAGGAGATCCTGAAGGAACATTTCGACCGGACGCCAATATTAGCAGACAGGAAATGGCAGTGATGATTGCAAGAGCACTAAATGAACCTGCACCAAGAAACGTAGATAGGTTTATTAATTTTAATGATACAGCAAAGATTGCAGATTGGGCAAGATCACAAGTTGCAACAGCAGTTAGAAGTGAGATCTTAACTGGAAAGCCTGGCAACATTATGAATCCAACAGGCAACTTAACTAGAGCAGAAGCAGCTACGATTATGTATAGGATTTTTAACTATTAGTCGTTTATTTAAAAGGCATAAGCAAGCAGATAGTCTGACTGTTAGATAATATGGAAGCATAGGCACAGGGATAGTTCGAGTTAGAACTGTCTTTGTGCCATGCGGACTAACTCAAGAAAAGTAGACACTTAATTTTCAAAAAAAATTAACGCGTATATGCTAGATATAAGTGGACTTTGAGGGTTGGAATATATTTACATTATGCTATTAGCAAAAAAATGTACACTTCTTTCAATGCACAAATATATGGTAAAAATACATAATTAATACATAATAAGTGCATTATTTCAAATTATAACAAAAAACACATCCCTTAATATGGGGATGTATTTTTAAAATTAGACGTTATCGATGTATGTAGCTAAAATAATGCATAATAAAGAAACATAGCAGAACTATGCCTTTTTTTTGCTATTATAATCGCAAAGCTTATGCAGCAATAGCAGTTTGCCTTATTTCCATTGGAGCCATTCCTGTTTTAAGATGAATACGAAAATGGTTATAAAAAAATATGTAAAATTCAATGTCTTTTATAGCTCCTTTCTTTGTTTTATAATGTTTACGGTAAACACATTCCTTTTTTAATGAGGCAAAAAAACTTTCAATTACAGCGTTATCGTTTGGAGTGCCTTTTTTTGACATAGATCCTTTAATATCATTATCTTGAAGCAGATGTTCATATTGTTTACAGGTAAATTGAACACCTTGATCAGAATGTAAAATTAAGGGAAGTGCGTTATTGATATTGCTTTTATTGATTGCGCTCTTGATTGTATTGCTAACTAGACTGAGCGTTTGTTTTGTATGAAAAGTGTATGAGACAATAGAGCGGTCAAACAGGTCTATGATTGCACAGAAGTACA
>SKGK01000181.1 GCA_007117465.1 Clostridia bacterium
AAATTGGTATCCTTTTAGTCCATACTGTCCCATCATCTACAGGGTAACCTGTTGCATCGTTTACATATATAGCGTTAGTTCAGTCAGTCAATATATATTCATCTACTGTATTATCATAAAACGCTGATAACAGAGTTATGAATTTGATAGGTTTCTCTCTGATACTCCAACTGGTAGTTACTGGTGTCCTTTTAGTTCGTACAGTAGACATTAGTTTATAGTTAGTTAATTAAATTTTATTTTCAAGCTTTCCCTGCTAAAAGAGACACAGCATAGCCACCTCATCACATATAAACAAGTGCCTTTATTATCTCTTTGTTGTCTGATACGAATTGTTTGAATTTCCCTTTATCTTTGAACTTTGTTGCTTGATTCTTCAAAATTGAATATGCGTTTGCTTCTTCTTTTATTATCTTAGAATATCAGGGAACATGTTTTTCTATAAATGATTTTACTGAATTATTTATTGCTTTTACATACTCTTGTTTGTCGTTTGCTGGTCAGTCTAATATCTGTTTTATTGTATTATCTTTTGAGAAATCTTGCTTTGCTTTATTCATAGATGTTGGGTCATACTTTTTAAGATATTTCATAAATATATTTTTTATTTTTTCTTTATTTGTATCAGATATGTCAGATGGGGCTTCCTCTATTTTATTAAGGTGTGTTTCAAAAGTTTTTTTGTTGAATATTTTTTTACTAAATGTAGAACCCTTTTTACTTAACAAATTATCAGCCATTTTTGCTTGTTTTTCTATATATTTTGCTATTTGTGTTGCTTGTGTTTCTATCGGTTTTGTGTAATCAATACCTGCATCAAATGCTGTCCTTAACCTACTTATGTCTGATTTAGTCGGTAATGTTTGTTGTTTTTTAAAAAATGTTGGCTCTGTACGTCAAATAACGGCTCAATCAGATGATTTTAAAATCCTTCCTCAAACGTCTCACCTTTTTTTTGGTGTCATTTTAGGTTGTATTGCTTCCCACATTTTTCTTAGTGTTTTATTTTCAAGTATTTCTTTTCAATCTTTCGCATTTTTGAGAACAGTTTTAGCTTCTTGTGTTCTTCTAATTGCTGATGCAGCTCTGAGTCATTGTATTCATTTAACTAATGCTAATCATCATTCTGCTATTTGTGCAACCTCTGAAGTTGTTTTTGCAGCTTTATATGCTATAGATGTTTTATCTTCTCATATATCAGATTGTGATTTAATTCATTCAACCATAGAAGAAACCTTCCCTATCGCTTCCTGTGCTTGTTCTTCTGGAAGAAATCATTTTTTAGCCCGTCCTTCAATTTGTTTTTTTGACCTTTTTGCTGCTGTATCTAATAAAAACTCAGGAAGCATACGACTTCATTTACCCGCTCAAGCCACAATATCCCTAAATATATTTTTTTCTTTTGCTTCTTCGCTCGCCATTTTAAGAATATTATCGTTTTTTCAATTTATATAATCTAATAACATTTGTTCTCATCATGTTATTTTTTTAGAAAAATCTGATATAGTTTTGTCATCAGGTTCGGTAGACGGTATTCAGTATTTCCTTTTAATAGCACTACCTAGTGTCCCCATTTTTAATTGTAGACTTATTTCTCATTTTTGATTTTTATCTGTTGTGGTATTCACCTGATATGTGAGATTATTGATTTCTACATCTCTCTGTATCATATTGTTTCTGTTTTCCACTACTGGTAGAAATTTTCTATATAATTCATTCTGCACATTTAATCTTTCATTTTGGTTTTGAATATCTTTAGTCATATCCTCTAATTTCTTAACATCTTCTTCCGAAAATCATGGAAATCTTTGTTGATTAGAAAATGTTGTAGGTTCTTTCGTCCCCGTATACATATTCATACCAGTACCTAGTTGTGGTCAAAAATTATATTTAAATGGTTGCATCATCTTTTAAAAGTATATATATAAAATTACCAACAATATTCTTTTCATCATATAATAACACACATTTGTTCATCATAATCAACTTGTTTATTTATTGGTTCTCAGGTATAAATATCAACAAGACCATCAATCTCTTTTGAATAAATATTTCATTCAATATGTCAAAGATGTTTTAATGAATTTTCTTTTATTCTTATGTTTTCTTCTATAAGTTGTAGTGCTGCAAAAAATTGTTCTTTATTCCATCATGGTTGTATACTTCTATTTGCCTGTTCTAATGAGGCTTCTGTTGGGCTATTACCTAACATATATATTTTAGCCAATTCGGACTTCATGTCGTCAATGTGTGATTTTAGTGACCTTGCTGCCACTCAAGCCTCTCATGGCATATCTGCAGCAAGCCTTAGACTAGCATCATTAAATACCCTAATTCAACTAATTTTTCCTGCTTCTTCCCAAGCCCTATAAAGTCTTTCAGCCTGTCAAACAGAACCAGCCAAAGACATTACAGATGCTTCAAGATTTTTAAATTTTACTGATGATAGTGTAGCTTTTAGTCTTGACATCTCTTGCCAATCCATCAATGCTGTTGCGGCGTCATAACCAATAGCGTTTAATCATGCGACTATAGGCTTAGCTGATTGCATACCCATTCTAGCTTGTGTCATTGGTGGTGTTGTTCAATTATATATACCAGCAACAATATTGGCATCAACATCATCTAATCACAAACCTTTAAGGGTACTGTATTGACCATCGTTTAATCATCTAATGTCTGATGAGGTGTCTGCCCCACCTTTACTTTTCACCCCAAACAATATTCTTGTCTGGTCTACTATATTTAATGGGTTTACGTTTTTGTTTGTGGCTCTTTCTCCACTATATACAGCTAAATCAAGGTGTGTTCAATCTCATCAAGTTCAAGACCTAACATTACCAGTATTTCACATTATTCATATCTGTTGTCATTGTTCTACCCTCGCTCAAACAGCAAAACTTTGGTATCAATCTCCAGCCTCTTTTAAATGGTTATATCTAT
>SKGK01000007.1 GCA_007117465.1 Clostridia bacterium
AGAAATGGAAGGAAAACCTTCTTCTTTGGCTATCTTAGCAAAATATTTATAGACAGTATCCCATTCTTCAAGTTCATTATGTTGCGCTGCCCTTAGTGCGTCTAGTGTACTGTCATATAAATCGACGGGATATGCACCAGAAATATTAATATTTTCACCTGTAACTTCTTTTAATTGTTGGTAAAAGACTTTCGCATGGGCTCTTTCTTGATCTGCGGTATAATTAAACACAGCTTCGATGACATGAAAACCCTCTTTTTTAGCCATAGATGCAGCAATATTATATCGGTTTCTTGCTTGACTTTCCCCCGCGAATCCTCGCATTAAGTTCTCGCATGTCCTGCTTCCTTTTAAATTCATAACATTTCTCCTTTATAATAACGATATATTTGTGTATAGTATTTGTGAATGCATTTTAAATATTCAAAATCAGTTAAAAGAAAATCAAAAAAAATGTAGACAAAAAGAGAATTTTAAGATATAATAATTCACAGAAGTTGAAAATAAATGCGGACAATATGTACTAACCTTTAAATTGGTCCCGTGAGGCTGGTAAGGTTAATAGTTTTGAATGTGTACGTAGTAGCAGGTAAAGCGGGTCTTTATCTGTTAATAAATATACATAAAAACACCTTGCTAGGTTAGTAAGGTGTTTTTATTATCTAAAAAATGGGGAGGGAATAAGGCGTGGACATACAGCAAAAAGCACAGATAATGGATGAGCAAGGCATGCGCAGAGCAATTACCCGTATTTCACATGAAATTTTGGAGAATAATAAAGGTGTAAATGATTTGGTGCTTATCGGGATTCAAAGAAGAGGAGTACCTTTAGCTAGACAGATTGTAGCAAAAATTAAAGAAGTTGAAAATGCACATGTGCCTGTAGGTATTTTGGATATTACTTTGTATCGGGATGATCTAAGTATGTTAGCAGAACACCCCGTGATTAACGGTACAGAAATCGACTTTTCCATTACAGGTAAAAAGATTGTATTAGTAGATGATGTTTTATATACAGGTAGAACGGTAAGAGCTGCCATTGATGCAATTATGGATTTAGGAAGACCACAGATGATACAGCTTGCAATATTAATAGATAGAGGACACAGAGAGCTTCCAATTAGAGCAGATTATGTGGGGAAAAATGTACCCACATCTAAAGAGGAAGTAGTACATGTAAAAGTTGCAGCATTTGATAAAGTAAATGAGGTAGTTATCAGTGAATAGTCTATATGCTCACTGTCTACAATAAACAAAAAAAAGGGGGAAATATTTTATGTCTAACAAGGTTAAAAATTATGTTTTAGGTCTGCAACACCTATTTGCAATGTTTGGTGCAACGGTACTAGTGCCTGCATTAACAGGATTAAATCCTGCAGTAGCACTTTTTACTGCCGGGATTGGTACGTTACTGTTTCACTACATTACAGGCAAAAAAGTACCTGTATTTATGGGTTCTAGTTTTGCATTTATTGCAGCGTTACAAATTGTTGTTCCAAAGCACGGCATTGGCGCAGCGCAAAGTGGTATTATTGCAGCAGGATTGCTGTATGTAATTTTATCACTGATTGTGTCATTAGTAGGAATAGAAAAAGTAAGAAGCTTTTTCCCACCAATTGTAACAGGACCTATTATTATGGTCATTGGGTTAACGCTTAGCCCAGTTGCGGTAGGGATGGCTTCATATAACTGGCCAGTTGCTATTTTTGTATTATTAGTTGTAATAGGCGTAACCATTTATGATAAAGGGTTCTTTAAGTTAGTTCCTATTTTAATTGGAATTGTCGCAGGTTATTTAGTTTCTTTAGGAATAGATGTATTTGGAAATATATTTGGATTTACAAACGAAGCATTGATAGATACAGAGGCAATTGTAAAAGCGAATTGGTTTAGTTTAAGTGGTGATTTTTTCACACTCCCTAGATTTAACTTAGAGGCGATTACATTACTTGCACCCATTGCACTTGTAACATTCATGGAACATATTGGTGATATTACAACGAATGGCGCTGTTGTAGGCAAAAACTTTTTCAAAGAGCCAGGTCTTCATAAGACATTACTAGGGGATGGTGTAGCGACATTAACGGCAGGTCTTTTAGGTGGACCACCTAATACGACTTATAGTGAAAATACAGGTGTATTAGCGGTTACCAAGGTCTATGATCCTAAGATTTTAAGGATTGCAGCGATTTATGCCATTGTCCTTAGTATGATTGGTAAATTAGGGGCGATTCTTCAAACTATACCAGTACCTGTTATGGGTGGTGTAAGCTTAGTACTGTTCGGTATTATTGCAAGTATCGGTATGCGTACCATTTCAGAAGCGGAATTGGATTTTACTCACAGCCGTAATTTGATTATTGTTGCACTTATCTTAGTAGTAGGATTAGGAGTAGGCAGTATTGATATTACCGAAACATTTAGCTTATCGGGACTATTCTTAGCAGCTTTAGTAGGAATTATAGCGAATAAGGTTTTACCGCAAGATGTATAAAGAAAAAGAGTAGTAAGCATCGCCTTGCTACTCTTTAACCATAAATGATATAACGATAAGATGAGGTGATACGGCAATGCAATGGAAAAGAAAAGATTTATTGGGATTAAAAGAGTTAACGGCAGAGGAAATTCAATATATTTTGCATAATGCGCAAACAATGAAATATATTCTTACGCAAAAGAATAAAAAGACGCCGCATTTACAAGGAAAGTCGGTTATAACGTTATTTTATGAAAATAGTACGCGTACAAGACTATCTTTTGAATTAGCATCAAAATATATGAGTGCGAGCAGTGCCAACGTAAGTGCTTCCACAAGTAGCGTATCTAAAGGGGAAACGCTTATCGATACTGTACAAACGATTGATCGCATGGGAACCGATATTCTTATTATCAGACATGGCATGTCAGGTGCTCCTCATCTTGCTGCTAAAA
>SKGK01000051.1 GCA_007117465.1 Clostridia bacterium
TAGAGGACGTATGCCTAAATAATGGACCTTCTCCCACGATTTGAAGTCTAGCCTTTTGATCTTCAAAGTTAAAACCTGCTGTATAAAGCACTGGATTACCATTCACAGGCCAAATAACTCCTTGTTCTAAATCTTTATCTGCGTTAAAATAGCCACTGACACTTTTAGTCATCTCTTTAAAAATATCAAAAGGATGATTGTAATGCCATTTCGCTCCTAAGCGATTCGCTAGTTGCATGATAACTTCCCAGTTTTCTAGCCCGCTTACTGGCTGGATAGCTTTGTCGAATTGTTGGATACGTCTTTCTGCACTTGTAAATGTACCGCTTGTTTCAGCAAAACTCACACCTGGAATGAAAACATCCGCTTTCTTTGCCGTATCTGTCAAATGAGTATCTTGAACCATTAAAAAGTCTAGATTATCTAGCGCAATATCAGATACATCCTCGCCGAATACTAAAAGACCCTTAATCGTTTTATTTGCAATCCCATTCGCTATTTGACTAGCATCTGTGCACACACCTATATCTGCTAAGCCTTGGCTATTATTTTTTAACTTTAATTGAATAATCCCACTACGCGGCTTACCGATTTTACCCGTAATAGCTGCCATATTAGCGATAAGTCTAGCGCCCTCTACGCTAACTCCTTTTTGGTCAAATACAATCATTGCTTTTTTATTCGCTTCTCCATACAACTGTGCAAGTATATAAGCTTCAGTACTTACTTCAATAGCTTCTAAATCTTTGTTAAGTTTCTCCATGCCGATGCAAGCATCCACATTTGTTGCGAATCCACCATTTATTAAAGCTTTTAAAACCTGCTTTAAGAATATGACATCATCCTCTGGTATTATCTTTTCATTAGCCCAACGATCTGCACTAGAATCAAAAGGATTTACAACAACTAATTTTCTGCCTTTTTCAACGGCTGTCTTTATTTTTAATCCTACAATAGGATGATCACGCATGATATCCGAACCCATCAAGATAATTGTATCCGTCCCTAGTAGTTCATCAAACGTATTTGCAGAAGCATCAAATCCTAATACATCTTTGATACCGCCAAAGTCACTGTTAAATGAAGCCACATGGTTGGTTTTTAACACTTGCTCCCCTAGTTTAAGCGCTAAATACGCTTCCTCATTACTATATCGATCAGAAATAGATACTGCTAAAGCATCATCTGGATACTTCATAGCTATACTCTGTGCTTTTTTCACAGTATAAAGTAGTGCCTCATCCCACGATACTTCTTCTAATACCCCATTTTTGCGAATCATCGGGGTTTTCTGACGTCCATATTTTTGTGCCACATCAAACCCAAAACGTCCTTTAACACAAAGATGTCCACCGTCAACTGTACTTTCTTTATCTGGCAAAGCACGAACAAGCATCTCGCCTTTTGTCTGAAGGTCTAAATGACATCCTACACTACAGTGCGCACAAATCGTGGAAGTAGCTTCTGTTTCTAACGGCACTGATTTTTCTATCAAGAGTTTCTCTTGAAGCGCACCTGTAGGACATACACTTACACATTGTCCACAAGAGATACAGTCCGTTTCTTTAAGAGAGCAATCTAATGCTGGTTTTACAATTGCATCAAATCCTCTATCTACTAACCCTAAAGCTGTAACATCCATCGTTTCATCACAAATTCTAACACATAAACCACACAAAATACATTTATCAGGATCTCTTTGAATAAATGGGTGGTCATTATTTGCTTTTCGATTATGCACTTCCCCTACTAGTCGTTCAGGCTTTACATGATATTCATTAGAATATTGATATAATTTACATTCAAAATAATCATGACAACCACATTCTAAACATCTCTTTGCATCCTTTTGCGCTTGTTCTGGTGTCCATCCTTGTAATACCTCTTCAAAATTACCTTTTCGGTATGCTGGTGTTAGGTGATTCATTTTGGGTCTGTAAGCTTTTTCCACTTCACTAAAGTCTTCTTCCGTAACATGCTCACGCGTAACAACATAAGGTTCTTTATACGGAATGGTATGTCCTTCTAAATAACTACAGATTACATCTGCCGCTCTTTTTGCATCACCGATTGCCTGTATCGCAATACGGTCATTATCGCCAACTGCATCTCCACCTGCAAACACGCCCGGTAAATTCGTCGCATAAGAAGTTTCATCTACATCCATGGTATTCTTTCGGGTAAGTTGAATATCCTCAAATCCCTTAAAGTTAACAGACTGACCAATGGATATAATGACAGAATCTAGTTCTATCACTTCTTCTTGTCCTTCTATTGGAATCGGTCTTCTTCTCCCACTTGCATCTGGTTTACCTAGTTCCATTTTTTGAAGACGTATCTTGGTAACTTTACCATTCTCCCCGATAATCTCTATTGGGTTGGTAAGAAATTTAAAAATTACGCCTTCTTCCTGCGCTTCTTGAATCTCAATATCTTCTGCAGGCATTTCTTCTTTGGTTCTTCGATAGATCACATAAACTTCTTTTGCACCAAGTCTAACAGCTGTTCTGCATGTGTCCATAGCAACATTTCCGCCACCTACAACCGCTACACGCTCCCCTATTTTAGTAGGTTTATTTTCAAAGACATTTGCTAGAAAATGAATACCACCAAATACCCCTTCTAGCTCTTCACCTGGACAGTTAAGTTTCATGCTATCCCATGCTCCGATTGCTAGATAAACCACATCATACTGCTCCCTCAAATACTGGAGCTCAACATCGGTACCCACTTTAATATTGTTTTGCATTTTAACGCCCACTTTTTCGATAATGCCAATTTCTTTGTCTAGCACTTCTTTAGGAAGTCTATACTGAGGAATTCCATACTTTAGCATGCCGCCCATTTCAGGCATTGCTTCATAAATGGTCACTCCATGTCCACGTTGTGCTAAATAATAAGCTGCTGTGAGCCCCGCTGGCCCCCCACCTACAATGGCTACGCTTTTACCGGTCGCCGCTTGTATTTCTGGCATAAAAACTTCTTCATCTTTTAAATCAATATCTGCCACAAAACTTTTTAGCCATGCAATGGATATCGGCTCATCACGAAGCTCTCTTCTACACGCATCTTCACATGGATGTGGGCAGACTCTACCAATACTCGCTGGTAAGGGTAGTTGTTCTTTTATAAGCTTTAACGCTTCTTTGTACTGCCCATTCCCAATCAATCCTACATATCCTTGACAATCCGTTCTCCCTGGACATGCTAGTACACACGGTGGTCTACAATCACCTGTATGATCTGAAAGCAAAAGCTCTAACGCCATCTTTCTTGATGCTTTTGTTCTCTGTGTATGCGTGTTTATAACCATCCCTTCGGCAATCTGGGTTGCACACGCTCTAAATAATTTAGGAATTCCTTCTACCTCTACAACACACAAACCACAAGAACCGTATATTTCAATTCTCTCATCATGGCAAAGCGTTGGAATTTCAATGCCATTTTTTCGTGCTACTTGCAGAATAGTTTCACCCTTTACGCCTGTTACTTCTTTTCCATTTATATTCAGTCTTATTTCGGACATCTTCTATCCCCCCTACTTTCTTTAGTCTATAATAACAGCTTCAAATTTACATGCTATCTTACATTCACCACATTTTATACATTTTTCTTCATCGATTACATGTACCTTTTTTCGTTCTCCTTCAATGGCATCAACCGGACATTTTCTTGCGCACAAGGTACATCCAACACATTTATCTTCAAGAATCTTATAACTTAACAGCTTCACACATTGTCCTGCTGGACATTTTTTGTCATAGATATGCTTTTCATATTCATCACGGAAATATTTTATTGTCGTCAGAACTGGATTAGGCGCTGTTTGTCCTAGCCCACATAAAGAGCCTTCCTTAATGCGTATAGAAAGCTCTTCTAACAATTCAATATCTCCATCTTTTCCTTCACCTTCAATGATGCGATTTAGAATTTCTAACATTCTTTTTGTGCCAATGCGACAATGGATACATTTTCCGCATGATTCTTGCCTTGTAAAATCAAGGAAAAACTTTGCCATATCTACCATACAAGTGGTCTCATCCATAACAACCATACCACCAGAACCCATGATGGCACCTGTCTGTGTAATAGAGTCATAATCTATAGGTGTATCTAAAAGCTGACTTGGTATACATCCACCAGAAGGACCACCCATTTGCACCGCTTTAAACTGCTTATCTTCTTTGATGCCTCCACCAATATCATAAATAACTTCTCGAAGGCTAATGCCCATGGGCACTTCCACAAGTCCCCCATTTTGAATCTTGCCTGTTAGTGCAAAGACCTTGGTTCCTTTACTTTTATCTGTCCCCATAGAAGCGAAACTACTGCTACCATTCATGAAAATCCATGGGATATTGGCTAATGTCTCTACATTATTAATATTGGTAGGGCTCTGCCAGTATCCTTTTTGAGCAGGGAACGGTGGCTTTAATCTAGGCATGCCTCTCTCTCCTTCAAGAGATGCAATTAGTGCCGTTTCTTCCCCACATACAAAGGCACCTGCGCCAGCTTTAATTCTCATCTCAAAACTAAAATCACTACCCAGTATATACTTGCCTAATAAGCCTTTCTCCGTCGCTTGGTCAATTGCTTTTTGCAAACGAATAATCGCTAATGGATATTCTGCTCTTACATAAATAATCCCTTCTTGGGCACCAATGGCATATCCACCAATAATCATTCCTTCAATTAAACTGTGCGGATCTCCTTCTAAAATACTTCTATCCATAAAAGCACCAGGATCTCCTTCATCTGCGTTACAAACCATATATTTAGGTGTTTGTTGGGACTGTAATGCTGCGTTCCATTTAAACCACGTTGGGAAACCAGCGCCACCTCTTCCTCTTAAGCCTGATTCTTTTACGACATCGACGACTTGGCTAGGTGTCATTTCTTTGATGCATTTTTCAATGGCACCATATCCCCCTGTTTCAATATAATCTTCGATATTCTCAGGGTCAATGATTCCACAATTTCTTAACGTAATCTTTTTTTGTTTGTCCGCAATGACTTTATCTTCTGAACTGATTAAATAGTTTTGTAGTGGTTTTTTGTTTTCGGTAAATGATACTAAAATCTCTTTCATCATATCCGGTGTTACCATGACATACGTCCACTTAACACCTTCATCATCTATAATATCTACAATCGGTTCTAAATAGCACATACCGCAACATCCCGTCAGTTCTAATGACGCCGAAAGGTTATTCTCTTTTATTTCTTGTTCAATCATTGTGTATACTTTACTCGCTCCAGCTGCAATCCCACAGCTTCCTTGCCCCACAATTATTCTCATTGATTATACCTCCTCGCCCTTCGTTTCGCTCTCACGTATCTCTTTTAATATCTCTTTGGTCTGATCAGGCGTTAGTTTTGCATACGTCTCTCCATTAATCATCATCACCGGCGAAAGACTACAACACCCTAGACAAGCAACATTATGAAGGGTAAAAAGATTATCCGCTGTCGTCTCTCCTTCGTTAATAGAAAGCTCTTCACATATCGCCTTTTCAATTGCTTTAGAACCATTTACATGACAGGCCGTTCCTTGGCATAACATAATCAGGTATTTCCCGATAGGTTTAAGGCGAAACTGTGTGTAAAATGTGGCAACACCATATATATTAGCTGGTTTCAAACCTGTCTCTTTTCCGATATGCTCTAATATTTCTAACGGCAAATAGCCATATATCTCTTGTGTTTCCTGTAAAATCGTTATCAAACTACCTCGCTTGTTTTTGTATTTTTCTAATACGGGTGTTATCTTATCTACATCAACGCAAATATCATTGGTTTTGGTTACTTCTTGTTTTTTGCCCCCGCAACATTCCATGTACGATCTCTCCTTTTCTTAATTTCATTTGTTTATAATAACACAATTAGGACGAAAAAACAACATTTTAAAAAACATGACTCTTTCCAACACGGAAAAAGGCATGTCATATCTACGCTACATACAAAAAGCATGTGCATGTGTCATCTCCATTTTAAATTGCTCACCTTTTTCCTTTCTCTCAGGTACTCTCTTTTCCCCTTGAGGTCAGAAAATTTTTAATTATCTTTGTCTATATTTTAACAAGCTTTTAAACAAAAAGCAAGGTTTTTGCTCCATTTATCTTTACTTTCTTCCTTCTAATTCTTGATAAATCTCTTCAAGTGTAAGTCCTTGCTCCACTAAAACTACCATTAAATGATATAGTAGGTCTGATACTTCATATTGTACTTCTTTTTTATCTCTATTTTTTGCTGCGATGATGACTTCTGACGTCTCTTCCCCTATCTTTTTAAGCATCTTATCAATCCCTTTTTCAAATAGGTAGTTGGTATAAGACCCTTCTTTCGGATTATTTACACGGTCTACAATGGTATTGTATACGTCTTGTAATATCTGTGCATCATTAAAACTTTTTGTTTCTTCCTCTTTAAGCGCATTATCCACCACTTTTCTGTAAAAACAAGAATAATGATTGGTATGACAAGCCGCTTCTACTTGCTGAGCCACTACAAGTAAACAATCTTCATCGCAATCTACACATATATCTTTTACAAGCTGAAAATGACCAGAAGTTTCTCCTTTTAACCATAATTTTTTGCGACTCCGACTCCAAAAATGTGTTTTTCCCGTCTTCACTGTTTTCTCCACTGCTTCTTTGTTCATATATGCCATCATCAGCACTTCCCCGCTTTTGTAATCTTGTACAATTGCAGGTATTAGTCCTTGCTCATCAAATTTTAATTGTTCTATCCACATAATATGCATTCCACCTTTCTATCTTTCCCCTGACCAACTGTCTAACTGACCAACTATTAAACCCTCACTTCGACGTCTCTTTCTCGCAAATACGCTTTAAGATCACGAATTTCTAGTTCTTTGTAATGAAAAAGTGATGCGGCAAGTGCTGCATCCGCTTTGCCTGATGTTAATGCCTCATAAAAATGTTCCTTTGTGCCTGCACCCCCAGAAGCAATAACAGGAATCTTAACTGCTTCTGATACAGCCTTGGTAAGCGCAATATCATATCCATTTTTCGTGCCATCACAGTCCATACTTGTAAGTAGTATCTCACCTGCACCTCTTTTTTCAGCTTCTATGGCCCATTCTACAACATCTTTTTCATAATTAATCCTACCACCATTGATATAAACATCCCAACCGTCTTGCCCTTCTTTGCGTTTAGCATCAATCGCTACTACTACACATTGCGAACCAAATTTCAACGCTGCTTCAGAAATAAGTTCAGGCCTTTTTAGTGCTGCAGAATTGACAGAAATTTTATCAGCACCTTGTTTTAGAATCTCTCTAAAATCTTCTACCGTTCTAATTCCCCCACCGACTGTAAATGGAATATATACTTGTTCTGCAGTCTTTCTAACCATATCAAGCATAATACTTCTAGCATCCGAAGTAGCGGTAATATCTAAAAACACGAGCTCATCTGCCCCTGATTTATCATAAATAGCCGCAATTTCAACTGGGTCACCTGCATCTTTTAAATTAACAAAATTGACGCCTTTTACAACTCTGCCTTGATGTACATCTAGGCAAGGAATAATTCTTTTCGCTAACATATTATAACACTCCCTTTAGACTTTTAGACTTTTAATGCTTCCTTTAAATCTACATTGCCAGTATACAACGCTTTACCTACAATAACGCCTTGTACACCTGTATTTTTTAAAGCTTTAAGATCCTCTACAGCACTTACGCCGCCAGAGGCTATCACATCAATATCAAGATTCTCTACCATTTCTTGCATCGCTTTAACATTAGGACCTTTTAGCATACCATCTCTTGCGATGTCTGTATATATAATTGTTTTAACACCTAATGACTGCATCTGTTGTGCAAAAGATACTGCTGAAAAATCACTTACCTTTTCCCATCCTTCAATCGCTACCTTACCATCTTTTGCATCGATGCCTATGACAATTTTCTCACCATATGTCGCTACCGCCTCTTTGACGAGCGTCGGATTGTTAACCGCGGATGTTCCCAAAATAACTCTTGTAACGCCACTATCTAGAAGTGATGTAATCGCATCTAACGTTCTAATGCCACCGCCTAATTGCACGGGCACTTTTACAGTCTTTGCAATCTCTTTAATCACTGTTCGATTAATACGCTCACCTGCTAATGCACCATCTAAGTCAACGAGGTGAATATACGTTGCGCCTAGACTTTCCCATTTTTGTGCCATTTCTACTGGACTATCTGAATAAACTGTTACATCGTCAAACCGCCCTTGCACTAGTCTTACACATTTTCCTTGCTTTATATCTATTGCTGGATATATAACCATGTTATTGCCTCCTATTTTATTGATATTTTTGCGAAATTATCTAATATTTTCATCCCTGTACTACTGCTTTTTTCAGGATGAAACTGTGTACCGTATACATTATCTCTGTTTACGACGACATCGATATCTATACCATAATGTGTTGTGCAGACTACATCTTGTCTATGCGTTGCTTCCAAATAATAGGAATGTACAAAATACGCATAAGTGTTTTCGGTAAGCTGATTTAATAGTGGATTATCACGCACTATATCTAGCTTATTCCACCCTATATGGGGTACTTTTAAATGTAAGCTGTCCGGAATGCGTTTAATACTACCTGGTAATATACCAAGTCCTTTTACTTTTCCACCTTCTTCGCTATACTCGAATAAAAGCTGCATACCCAGGCAAATCCCAATAAAAGGTTTCCCCGATTCTACTACACGATACACCGTCTTATCCATTCCCTCTGTTTGAAGTCTTTCCATCCCTTCCGCAAAAGCGCCTACTCCTGGTAATATAACGGCATCTGCCTGTGTAATCACTGCACTATCATTTGATACACATGCCTCATAGCCTAAGTTATGAAGTGCTTTTTCAACGCTTCTAAGATTCCCTACCCCATAGTCTATAATTGCAATCACGGGCATCTTCCCTTCTATAATTTCTGTTTCATTTTTTCAACCATGTCTAAAATACGTTCTCTTTCCATCTTCATACTTACCCTATTAACCACAAGCCGAGCACTAATATCACAGATTTCTTCTAGCACAACAAGTCCATTTTCTTTTAGCGTTCTGCCACTTTCCACAATATCAACAATTACTTCTGATAACCCAACAAGCGGTGCTAACTCTACCGAACCATTAAGTTTAATAATCTCAATGCTTTCACCTTTTTTAATCTCATAATAATCTTTTGCAATACGCACATATTTTGTAGCTACTCTTTTATTGTTAAGACTATCGAGTTTACCTGCTAGTTCTTTTGGCCCTGCAACTACCATTTTACAACCCCCAAACTGCAGGTTAAGCATTTCATAAAGGTTGCGGCCTTCTTCTAATAAAGTATCTTTCCCGACAATGCCGACATCTGCCGCACCATACTCAACATATGTAGGTACATCAGAAGCCTTTACCATAATAAATTTTAATTTTCGCATCTCATCTACAAAGATTAGTTTTCGAGACTTTTCTTCTATTTCACTACAGTCGTATCCTATTTGTTTGAAAATATCAACGGCAAAATCTCCAAGTCTACCTTTTGCTAATGCAATTGTTATATATTTCACTACATCGTCCCCTTCCTCACACACTATACTTCATTTTGCCTATCGCACAATAACTGCTTAACAGTCGTTTTAACCTTTTCACCTGTTAAAAGATTGTTAAGTTCAATATTTTCCTGATCAAAAACCGTTATAATCCCATCAATCTCTTTGCCTTTAGCATATGAAACAATCTCGTCATAAGATGTTTCTCCTAAATACATCTGTATAATTAATCCTTGTTTTCTAAGGGCATCGGCAATTTCAAAAGCTCTTTTTCTTCCCGCTTCCATATAGTAAATCACACTATCTATTTTCCATAAGTCAAAGTCAAATGACTGCCTTTCCAGTGCAGACATTAACCGATTAATCCCGATAGCAACCCCCATTGCTGATAAATCTTTGCCAAACTCTTTTATCAAACCATCATATCTTCCACCTGAACAAATAGGAAAGCCTAGCCCATGTG
Source organism: Clostridia bacterium (assembly GCA_007117465.1). Taxonomy (GTDB): domain Bacteria; phylum Bacillota; class Clostridia; order SK-Y3; family SK-Y3; genus SKGK01. The sequence continues at coordinate 10,022 of SKGK01000051.1, forward strand.
TAAAGCCTTTAAAAATAACACCCGTATAATAGTGCATGCTTTGTACCATACCAAGATCAATTGAAATGTATTTTTCTAACCCATAATCAACGAGTATCTCATATACATTTCGTAGATTTTTTAATGCATCTAGTGATTGCTGGTTCGTCGTAATTTTCTCAACGTTATCAATCACTTCAATTCCCCCAAATAACGAAGGTAAGCTCAATATTACTTCTGTTAACTGATCGTCTAATGCATAACTTTGCACTAATTCTTCAATGCCTAATGAATCTTTATGGTCAATCAAAAACCTCATTTTCTCAATATCATTTTCATCTAATCCCGTTTGCTCCATTAATCCTTTGAAAAAAGCAACCTGTCCTATTTCAATCTGAAAGTCTGTAAGTCCTGTTGCTAAAAGTGCATGAATCGTAACGGCAATTACTTCGGCATCTGCTTCTGGCGTATTTATGCCGATTAATTCTAAACCTGCTTGTGTAAATTCTCTTAATTTTGCGCCTTGATACGGCTCGTCATAACGAAAGGCATTACCCGTATAACATAAACGCTTAGGAACTGATAAATCTTGATATTTAGTTGCAATAATACGTGCTATCGGCGTAGTGATATCTGGACGAAGCACTAAAATTCTACCTTGATGATCAAAAAATTTAAACATCGTTTCTTGTTTGATAAGTCCTGATTCACTCGCAAACACATCATAAAATTCAAAGGAAGGCGGCTGAATTTCGTAATATCCATAACTTTGAAATGCGTTGCCTACCAACTCTTCAATTTTTCTTTTAAAACTACATTCTTTTTCTAAAATATCCTGAACACCTTCAGGCGTATGTAATTTCCATCTTTCCACAAGACCACCTCTTTTTCATACTTTATATATATCTACACTTTAGTACGATAAAGTTATAAATCA
>SKGK01000094.1 GCA_007117465.1 Clostridia bacterium
AAAAAGTGAAAATCTCTATGTAAATGTAGCAGAAATATTTAATTAAATAATGCTGGCATTCAGAAAAATCTGAACGCCAACATATTGGGCTAATCAATTAGGTTAGGGTGTGAACTGTAACGATAATATTTGGTTATTACTTTTAACTCTCAAGATATGTTGTATTCAAATAAAAACTATAGTATAATATTGTTATAATTATATTGGTGAGGTGATACCATGTCAAATATTAAAAAATGGACACACAATCTTATAGATAATCTTACGGACGAGCAAGTGGAACAAATATTTAATATTATGAAAAGCATTAAAATACTAAGTATTCCAAATATAGAACCTGATGAAATTGATTTGCATCTTATAAAAGAAGCAAAAGCTGATGGTGAAGAATATACTAAGGCGAAAAATTAAAACGTAGAAAGCATTTTTTTGATAGCATCACAAAAGCTTTAATTCACGCGCTAGAGCTGCAGCTTGTGTTCTGCTTCTAACGCCTAACTTTTGATATATATTCGTAGTATGCCATTTCACTGTGCCTAACGAAATAAAAAGTTTTTCACAAATCTCTTGATTAGAAAGACCTTGGCTAATAAGCGCTAATACTTCAAGTTCTCGTGTGTTTAGCTCTTCTATGAGACCTTGGCTGGATTTTTCGTCGGTTTTAGCTTTAATAGCCGTTTGTGCGTCATGTGGATTTAATTCTTTTGCAGGAGAAATAGCAGTATATATCTTTTCCACATAGGCTATCATTTCTTGGTTGGTGTAATTGCAGGTTATCTCATCCATTATTTTAGCATAAACAGTGGTGAGGTCTTTTCCTTCATCAACAAATATTTGAAAATAACCCGATTCTTTTCCGAGTTTTAGCGCAGTATTTAAGATGTCTTTTGAAGCTTGTAAGTTATTGGTTTTCACTTCTAGTAAAGATTTAAGCAGCAAGGTTTCTAGCTGCAGTTTTTTGTATTCTTTAGCTGTAACATATTCTTCAATACGTGTTAAGAGGCTGCGGATGAAGTGTTTGTCACACTTGTTTTCAATCAGCAATAATCGACAAAGCACTAAGTATGCTTTTTCCTGACTATTTTGCATTTGAGCCTCTTGTGACACCCCTAATAAGAGGAGTAGTTCCTTTGCTTTTGCTAATTCTCCGATTTTGAATGTACACCTCTGCATCACTTAATTTTCCAAGACAGCAAAGATTATTAATAATTTTATAGCTGACGTTTAAATGCAAATAATGATATCCTAACTGCTGATTTTTTAACTCTGCTTCTAAGTAATAAGGGTAAGCATCTTTTGGGTTGTTAGATACCAGTAATAAAACATCGCCCATAAAAACAGAAACACACATGCGCCAATAATAGCTTTGTATAGGGAGTAATGCTAAAGCTTTCTCGGCATATTGCAGTGCATTTTTCAAATCATGCTTGTTAACATAATAATAAGTTTTCACTACCGCTAACATACCTTCATATTCTTGATGGTCTTTTGGATTATCATAACCAACATCTGCTAGTAGGGACAAATAGGATTCAACTTCCTCAATGCCGTTATGAATAAGTGTATATAAAGCTTTATTGACTAATAGGCGGGGGTATTTTTTTAAAATTGGTGTTGAGAAACTTTTAAGACACCCTATCATTAGACGGGGACCTTCGGTTTGCATAATTTCCTGATAATAATCATGGATGATAGCGGCTGCTTTTTCAAAATTCTCACTTTTGAGCGCTTGATAAACTGCCTCACTAGGCTCACCGGATGCTAAAAACCACTTTTCCGCCTTTTCGTGCAATGTGTCAATCATTTCACTGGAGCGTTTTTTTAAGTAATATGATAATAAGTCTGAAAATAAATGGTGATACCGATACCAAACACCCTCATCATCTAAAGAGATAACAAATAGATTTTGATGTTCTAAATGACTTAAGATGTCATGACTGTCATTCCTATCTGTGACGGCATCACATAGAGGCGCACACAGCCTGCTAAGTACTGATGTTTTTAGTAGAAAATCCTGCACATTTTCTGGCTGTTGGTTAAATATTTCTTCACTTAGAAAATTTAAAATGTGCTTATGGCTGCCAGCAAAGTTTTTAATAAAATTATCTACATCATTACTTGCCGATATAGAAAATGCAGCTAGATAAAGCCCAGTAATCCATCCTTCCGTTTTATTATAAAGAGTATGAATGTGCGTTTCATTTAATGCATTGCCGTTAAGTTTTTCAAACAAATCATACGCTTCTTGTTCGGAAAATTTCAAATCCTTTGCACGAATTTCTAACATTTGAGCTTTAGCACGCCAGCGCGTAAGTGCCCATGGTGGATCTAGACGGGTTGTCACGATTACATGGAGTGTTGGTGGCAAGTTTTCAATAAAAAAGCCCATATCTTGATGAATATTAGCATTTTTAATAATATGATAATCATCAAGTACCAGATAAACAGGTTCTTTTAGTATCAACAAATCATTCAGCAGTGCTGTTAATAAAGCGTCTGCCTCCTGTGGTGTTTCAGATAAAATACTTTTAGAACGGAGTATTTCTAAGAGAGTGTTTCCAACACTATTATTGACAGCTTGCAGCGCAGATATCAAATAAACCCAGAAGCGTTCTGAATCATTATCCCGCTCATCTATTGAAAACCAGGCGACTTGATTTTCACGCCCGGCAAGCCAATTGCGAACGAGTGTGGTTTTTCCAAAGCCTGCAGAAGCAGAAATAAGTGTAAGTTGTCGCGTGAATCCTTCCAAAACACATAAGTTTTCGTCTAAGCTCTTTGTGATATGTGTTCTTGGCATTATATTAGCACGTAGTGGAGGAATGATATTTTTAATTTTTAATATATTGCTGCTCATGGTTGTTACCTCCCGATAAGTTTGATAAACGCACAAAAACATAATGGATGCATTCATCTATCCTTAAAACATTTCACTATATTGATATTCGACATCTCTTTTAAAATTCCTGCTAAATATGAATACTTAGTATTAGGCACAATCAAGAAAATACCAAGCCAATTGTGACGGATAATTATTTGCCCCCATTGACCAGTTGTTTTTTTGATTCTGCCTTATTATCAGAATTTAAATCATTCATTATACAAAAGTTAGGGTTTAAATACCATACCTAAAACTAGACTTTTGTCAGTTCACAAAAAAGATATTCTACGTTAAGATGATACCATACAGCGTGTAGCAATTACTTACGTAATTACTGCGGTTGTTATAAAAAAATTTGGAGGTGCTTTTAATGAATGTGGTAGATGTTAAGAATTTGACAAAGTATTATGGGAAATTTCGTGCGTTAAATGAGGTAAATCTTAAGATTAAGCAGGGAGAAGTATTGGGCTTTTTAGGTCCTAACGGAGCAGGAAAAACCACTACCATTCGTATATTATTAGGTCTTTTGCGGAGTAGTGAAGGGCAGGCGAAGCTTTTTGGGAAAGATGCATGGGAAGATGCTGTAGAAATTCACCGTCAGCTAGCATATGTCCCGGGTGATGTTCACTTGTGGCCTAACCTTACTGGAGGTGAAGTAATTGATTTGTTTTGCAAGTTGCGAGGTGGATTGGATGATATACGTAGAGAAAAATTAATCAAACGCTTTGATTTGGATCCGACTAAAAAATGTAAAACGTATTCCAAAGGAAACAGGCAAAAAGTGGCTCTTATAGCGGCTTTTGCATCAGATGTAGATTTATTTATTTTAGATGAGCCTACTTCTGGACTAGACCCATTAATGTCAGCTGTTTTTCAAGATTGTGTATCAAAGGCTAAAGAAGATGGCAAAACGGTACTAATGTCAAGTCATATATTAGCGGATGTAGAGAAGCTATGTGACCGCATTAGTATTATCAGAAAAGGTGAAATTGCAGAAACAGGAACATTATCAGAGCTTAGACATATGACACAAATGTCTATAGAAGTGGAAACGGGCAAAGCGATTGTTGGACTTGAACAGATAAAAGGGATTGATAATCTTAGTGTAGAAGGTTTAAAAGCAAGATTTGAGATTAATAGTGATAAAATAGATGAAGTCATGCGGCATTTAGCAAACTTTAATATTCGCTTCTTAACGAGTACGCCTCCAACATTAGAAGAGCTATTTATGCGCCACTATGGTGATGATTTAGTGGATTTAAACCAAGCAAGTGAGAGGAGTGTTTCATAATGAAAAGAAACGACTTCTTTGGCATCAAGTCTCTTGTTGGGCTAGCTTTGCGACGAGATAGATTAAAACTTCCGCTATGGTTAGTAGGCATATCCCTGATGATATTGTCAATTGTGCACGCCTATGCAGAATTCTCTGCGCAAGAGATGAAAGATATGATTATAATGGCAGCGGCTAATCCAGGTATGCGTTTATTTGTAGCGCCTATTTCTATGGGGGTGATAGGAGATATAGGTACATTCTTTTTATTTAGGATGTCATTTATCATTGCCATTATGGTAGGAATCATGAGCATTCAAATAGTAGTAAGGCACACACGTCATAATGAAGAAACAGGCTGCGCCGAGCTACTAAGCTCTACCGTGCTAGGAAGATATGCTAGCCTAACAGCAGCGCTTATTGTAGCGATTTGTGCTAATATCATTTTATCATTTATGATGGCGTTTGCGATGATAGCAGGTGGATTGCCTGCAGGTGGCTCTTTTGTAGCTGGTTTTTCTTTTGGAGCGTTTGGGATTATTTTTGCAGGCATTGCAGCGATATGTGTTCAGCTATCGGAAAATAGCAGAGGCTCAAGTGGTCTGGCTTCTATGGCGTTAGCTTTTGTTTTTCTCATAAATGCAGTAGGGAATATACTGGGCAAAGTGAATGCAGGCGGATTAGGGTATGAAAGTGCTTGGCCGGTTTGGTTATCTCCTCTTGGATGGGTACAGCAGATGCATGCATACGATGAGAATAACTGGTGGATACTTATCCTATTTGTAGTGTTATTAGTACCATTGGTATATAGTGCTTTCATTCTTGTAAATCGTAGAGATATCGGAAGAGGTATCCTTGCAGCAAAACCAGGTCCTGGGGATGCACCAAAGTCACTGCTTAGTCCACTAGGTCTTGCGTGGCGCTTGCAGCGAGGTGCGCTACTGGGCTGGATGATACCAATTGCATTATTTGCGCTTATCTTTGGTGGTGCAAGTCAGGATTTTGGAGAAACCATTGAAGGAGTTGAAATGTTTGAACAGGTATTGGCTGCAGCAGCTGAAAATTTTGGATTTATGATGATAAGTGTTATGAGCGTCATTATTTCCATTTATACCATGCAATCTTTGCTACGAAAACGTACTGAGGAAGATGGGGGTCCGCTTGAAGCGGTTCTTGCTACACCGGTTAAGCGTTCTACTTGGATGGCAAGTCATATCATCTGTAGCGTTGTAGGTACACTGATTCTTTTGGTGATATTTGCACTAGGGCTAGCGGTAGCATCAGAGGCAACAAGCAGTCAAACGATAGCGTATATTAAAATGGCGTTATATCAAGGAAGCGGCATTATTGCACTCGCTGGATGTATCATTGCGGTATACGGTTTGCTTCCGCGGATATCAAGGACACTCTCTTGGGTAGTTGTGATGTTCGCCATGCTGGCAGGACCATTTTTTGGCGCTTTACTTGATTTGCCAGAAGGCTTGCAGGAAATATCTCCCTTTAGCCATGTAGGACTTGTGCCAGCTGATATCACAGCAAGTGGCATTATTATTTTAATAATAGTCGGCGTATTACTTGGAGCTATTGGCATGGTATCTTTCAATCGACGAAATCTAAGTTTGTGATTTGTTGGAAGCCGATGGACTTATTACACATCGGCTTCATTTTTATAACAAGGAGGGATTGAGCATGCAAAATCATAAAGTTAGCAAAAAACAAGAATATATTTGGTGGGTACGTGTGTATTGTGCAACGCACTTTGATGATTGGTTAAAGGATTGTTTTGAGGGACTAACCATTAACCAACAAGAAGATGGTACCACAATTTTAACGGGAGAATTGCCAGATATGTCGGCAGTGTATGGATTATTTTCACACCTAAGCGATAAAGGAATTATGATTCTATGTTTACAGGTAGAAAGAATATTAGGGGAGGGGTTGTGTGAGTAATTTTTTGATTAAAAATGCAAGAGCTGAAGACTTGGATTTTGCATTTGAAATGTGTGTTGGCAAACTTTGAGTTTTCAATACTAGTATTTCTGTGCTTAATGCAATTAAGTAAATATATTTTATTAACTTGTCAGTGGAGAATGCTTATAAAAGTGTGTGGATACAGTATTGGTTTTGCTAAGATGCTTCATATCATTATGTCAGGTAAATTTATTGAATCTGCAACGCCAGGGTTTAAAATAGGGGAAGAGATTACAAAACAGCAATGATTCATGGCGCCAATTTTTTTAAAAGTGTTTTTATACTAGAATATGTGGGTAGAAATAATTCAAATACTTCAAAGGGCAAAACTTATTTTAAGGGGGAGTTTGAATGGGCAAAAAAGTAGTAATTGTGGGTGCAGGTCCGGGTGGACTTACGGCGGGTATGCTCCTTGCACATGAGGGATATGATGTGCAGATTTATGAAAAGAAAACTTATATAGGCGGTAGAAATGGAAGAATCGAACTTGGTGAATTTAAATTCGATATTGGGCCTACTTTTCTGATGCTGCCTAAAGTATTAGAAGATGTGTTTCGTTTTACAGGCAGAAGTCTAGATCAATACCTTGACATGAAAGAAATAGAGCCGTTATACAGATTAAGGTTTCACGGTAAGCGTGACTTCTATCCTTCAAGAGATAGAAAGCATATGAGCGAACAGATAAAAGAACTTTTTCCAGGAGATGAAATCGGATATGAACGATATATGGAAAAAGAAGAAGAAAAGTTTAAGCGTGTATTTAACTGTTTGAAAATCCCTTACGGCAAACTTATTCATTTTTTGCGTCCAACTTTTTTAAAGGCAATCCCAAAGCTCGATTTAGGTAAAAGTCTGTACGGTAAATTAGCTGAATATTTTAAGCATGAAGAAATGAAAATTGCGATGACATTTCAGTCTAAATATCTTGGGATGTCTCCTTGGAATTGCCCAGGTGTATTTACTATACTTTCCTATATTGAGCACAGCGGGGGAATATTTCATCCGATTGGAGGATTGAATAAAATATCTCACGCAATGGCTAAGATTATTGAAGAAGAAGGAGGTGAAATACATCTTTCTTCATCGATACAGGAAGTGATTGTTGAAAATGGGAAGGCAAAAGGTGTGCATTTGGAAAATGGGGAAAAGATTATGGCAGAATACGTGGTAATCAATGCGGATTTTGCACACGGGATGACACACTTAGTAAAAGAAGAAAATCGGAAAAAGTATACCAACAAAGATTTAAGTAAAAGGGATTACTCCTGCTCTACTTTTATGCTTTACTTAGGCCTTGATAAAGTGTACGATATACCCCATCACAATATCATTTTTGCAAAAGATTATAAGCAAAATGTGACGGAAATTGCAGAAAAAAAAGTGCTCTCTGATGATCCTTCCTTCTATCTGCATAATGCGTCTAGCACTGATCCAACACTTGCGCCAGAAGGAAAATCCGCACTATATATATTGGTGCCAGTACCGAATAATGACAGCAATATTGATTGGGATATGCAAAAAGAACACTTTAGAAGACGAGTGCTAGATAAAATTAAAGAAAAAACAGAACTAAAGGATATAGAAGAACATATAGTTGTTGAAAAGGTCATAACGCCGCTAGATTGGGAAAGAGAATATGATGTATACAAAGGAGCGACATTTAATCTGAGTCATAAACTCTCTCAAATGCTATACTTTAGACCGCATAACAAGTTTGAAGAATTTGAGAACTGTTATATTGTTGGAGGGGGTACACATCCTGGTAGCGGACTTCCAACCATTTATGAATCCGGACGGATATCTGCCAATTTAATCTTGCAAGATGGCAATATAGGGATAGGATATCAAGATGTATTTGAGAAAAACGTTAAAGGGAATGTGGGCAGTAATGTCAGCACATAAAAGGTGGACATATGAATATAATTAGTTTTATAGATTTAATAGGAGAAATTTTTTATAAAGAGAAACCTGATATTATAAAAATTCAAAATAAGGGTTTGCTGGCGGTGAAAATCGCACAAACCTTTGCGCTTCGGATTGATTTTCTAGATGAATCAAAATGTTATGAACTGTCAAAACTTTTTAACCATGTAGATCAAATACCCGCTGAGAATATAGATGTACTTATAGATAATTATGTTGGGGAAAAGTGGCTTAAACATTTTAAGGATTTTAACAAGGAGAGCTTTGCAAGTGCATCTATAGGGCAGGTGCATGAAGGTGTACTTAAATCGGGAGAAAGAGTGGCAGTAAAAATCATCAAGGGAAACTTTAAGCAACAATTCGAAAAGGATGTTAAAAGCGTTTTGCAACTTTTTAAATGCTTGATAAGGGTGTACCCTAAGCTGGCTAAAGTCGCAGATCCCGTAGGTATCTTAAATAGTATCAGAAGCTTTACTTTAGATGAGATGGATCTTCGTAATGAACTGGCAAACAAAAAGCGCTTATATAGCATCTGGGAAGAAAACAAGGATAAGGTTGACCTTTCGAGATTGAAGTTTATCAATATCAAGCCAGATTTAACAACGGAGAATGTAATGGTGTCAGATTATATTGAAGGGGAAACTTTTGATAAGCTACTCACAGAGAATAGGATGCCTTATGAGCTGCTATTAGAGTTATTTCATATTCATGGGTTTTATATGTTTGGAATAGGTATTTTTCATGGAGATATTCATCCCGGCAATATCATCTTGCAGGGAGACGATGTTTGCTTTGTCGATTGTGGTGCAATAGGAACTGTAAGTGATCGCCTCAGAAAAGGCTTGTTTCATTTCATGGAAAATTTAAGTTTTTATGAATTTAAGCAATGTGCCTACTGGCTTAATCAGATGTCAGAGACTATGCTTGAAGGGGCTAGATATAAAAAGTTTGAAGAGAAAATGCTCAAGCTATATGCAGATTTTGAAAATGCAACCGTATCTCAAGTAAGCTTAACAAAAAGGATGATGGAGACAATCAAGTTAGGTGTTCATTCGGGTATGCGTTTTGAGCAGGGAATGTTCCCAATTATAAAAAGCTTGATGTACTTAGATGGGATGGTACTACGATGCAATCCAAAAGCAGTTTTAATGAAAGATATGAGAGTATATATAGAAGAGTTTAATCGATTTATGTGAGGAGTGGTTAGGTGTCCGAGTTTTATGATTTTACGGCAAAGGATATTAGTGGAAATGAATTTTCTTTTAAACAATTAAGAGAAAAGGTTGTATTAATTGTTAACACAGCAAGCAAGTGTGGATTTACGCCTCAGTACGATGGGCTGCAAACGCTTTATGATAAATATGGAGAAAAAGGATTCGTGATTTTAGGTTTTCCATCGAACGATTTTCTGTTGCAAGAGCCTGGTTTAAATGATGAAATCAAAAACTTTTGCCGTATTAATTATGGTGTGAATTTTCCCTTGTTTGAAAAGGTTCATGTGAGAGGCTCAAAAGCAAATCCGCTTTTCAAATTTTTGGTGAAAGGTGCAGGAGATAACCGTTATAAAGGAGCAATCAAATGGAACTTTACGAAGTTTCTTTTTGATAGGAAAGGAAATATTATAGAGAGGTTTAGTCCGGCAACAAAACCTGAAGCGATAGAGAACAAAATAAAAGAGTTGCTAGGCGATGCATAATGGTCGGTTTAAAATCTAAAAAAGTGGCATAAATAACATATGATACTTAGAAATGCAGGTGAAATTTATTAAAAAAATGAAAACAAACAAAGAGAGAACCATATTAGCTATAGCTAAAGAGATGGACATTAAGATTAAGGCGCCTTGTAAGGGCAAGGGAAAGTGTGGCAAGTGTCTCGTGAAAGTAGTGAACGGACAAGTGTCTGAACTATCAAAAGCAGAAGGAAAATTACTAAGTAAAGCGAAGATTGAAGAAGGATATCGATTGGCATGTGAAGCGCAAATACAAGAAGATGTAGAGATGAAGTGAAAGATTAAGTATGGATAAGTTTAAAAAGTGATTTAGGGTATAAATATAGGGTAAATAACAAGTATAACAAGAATAAGGAAGGAGATTTTAATATGTCTACTGAAAAAAGAAAAAATCAGGTTACAATGGGTGGTAATCCGGTTACATTAATAGGGGAAGAAATACGTGTAGGAGACGATGCACAAAATTTTGAGGCGATAAAACAAGATTTATCAGTATTTGACTTTTATAATGATACGAAGGGAAAGATAAAATTAATTAGTGTTGTGCCTTCTATTGATACAGGTGTATGTGAATTGCAGACAAAAAGATTTAATCAAGAAGCCGCAGCGTTATCTAGAGATGTTGAAATTATAACCATCAGTACAGATTTGCCTTTTGCACATAAACGATTTTGCGCAGCGCAAGGTATTGAACAGATACAGCTTGTATCAGACCATAAGACACTAGACTTTGGGACAAAGTATGGCTTTTCGGTTGAAGAATTTAGACTTCTAGCGAGAGGTATTGTCATTATTGATGCACAAAACAAGGTTCAATATGTTGAATATGTAAAGGAGATTACCAATCATCCAGACTATGAAAAAGCGCTTTTAAAAGTAGAGACATTGGCAGGTAAATAATGCAAGTTGTTTTGTCGAGCGAAAAGCTTTTTGCCGTAGAAAAAAACGGAGTGTATAGAAAGCTGATAAAGGGTTCCCATTTTTTTGGTGGTAACCCTTATTTTATATTTAAGAAAACACGTTTACATAAACTTTATGTTACAGGTCAGAGGTATATGGGTTGTCTCCATGCTAATCCGTCGGCATCAATTCCCATCCATGGTCAATGATGCCTTAAATTGACGTCCTGTCAATTTCACGGCTTAACATTCCAACAAT
>SKGK01000204.1 GCA_007117465.1 Clostridia bacterium
ACAAGTTTGTCATTTGCATTTAAAATTTCATTGATTTTTTGGTTAACGTTATTGATATTTTCGTTCACATCATTAATTTTGTGCATGATATTTTTGAATATAGATTGTGTATCTATTATTTTACTATTCTGATTATTATTAAGGTCTTTTAGTTTTCCAACAGCATTTGTGGCCTTGTCTGACTTGCTGTGAAGCTCATGGATTATTTTGGCAATACTGGTTGAGGATTCTTTGCTTTGGGTAGCAAGCGCTCTTATCTGATCGGCAACGACAGCGAAGCCTCTTCCTGCTTCTCCAGCTCTAGCACTTTCAATTGCTGCATTTAAAGACAGAAGATTCGTTTGCTCAGAGATAGCAGTTATCATTTCAGTAATTTTTTGTATTTCGTTTGAATTTTCCTTAAGTGAGAGCATTGTCTCATAGACATTTTCGGTGTTGGTATTTACCACACCAGACAGTTGACTAAGCTCATTTATAATATGTAGACCCTCCTCAGAAGCACTGCGTGTTTCTTCTGAGATGTTGCGCATTTTACCAGAAGAAACAGAGGTATCTTTGATAATATTGTGGATATTATTTGTTAATTCTGATTGGATTTCAATGTTATGGGAAGACTCTGATGCACCTTTTGCAATTTCGTAAACAGCAGTGGTCACCGTTTGGGTAGACGAAACAAGCTCTGTAACGATTGTATAAACTTCTCTAGAGTTTTTATCAAGTACAGAAGCGGTTTTTAGTACATTTGCAAGCAGCTGTTCTTGTTTGTTTTTCTCTTCATGGATACTTTGTAGTTTTTGCATATTGAATCTATTCGATAACTTGGTAGAGGAGATAACAGAAAAACTATACAAAAAAACAGCTGCAAACTGTATGGTGAAGTTTGTTGTATCCAAAGCAGTAGCATGACCAAGTACAACATAGCGGTATATTATTTGGGTGATATTTACTGCACCGATAGCACTACAACTTACGACCATTAATTTTAAATCAAAGTATAAAAAATACATTAGTAGTATTGGGAACATATATACAAATACTAAAATATTGGTAGCGGTAAACATGACAAAGATATACATAATAAAATATCCGATGAGAGTGATGTATTTCATTTTTGTTGTTTCTTTATTTTTTAGATAAACCATGGTTGCGGTAATAATAGGGAGTAGTACAAGGACAACAAAACCTAATACATAAGATAACTCTCTTGCACCTTTTAGGTATTCTCCAATATAGCCTAAGATAAGAAAGCAATTTAAAAACCAATTAATAAAAAGGACTGCTTTATTGGTGCTTTGAATAGCATTTTCAGTTTTCATGTGAATCCCCCTAAAGAAAAAATAATTTCACTCATATTTTATATTTTTTTGTCGGAATTTACAAGTAAAAGCATATAAAAAACAAGATATATCAATATTTACAATACATAAAAAACAATATACATTAAAAAACAGGGTGATAAAAAACAATAATTTTTTCATATTTTTATCACACTTTCATCATAATTTAAATCCATAATAGAGTCATAAGGCATCATCAAAATGTTGGTTGCCTCTTTAAATTAATATTTTTATGATGATGCCTACACTAATTAAGGAGAGTGATTTTAAATGAACAGTTTTAAAAAATTTGCTGCTGGAACAGTGGCGGTAGCAGTACTTGTAAGTGCAGGAGCGGTGTTTGCATCTGAGTTTAAAAGACCTGTTGAGATTGCATCTGAATTGACAGGGCAATCCGTGGAAAGTCTTCGTGAACAAAGGTTAGCGGGAGAAACATACGGAGAAATAGTAGAAGCATATGAGGTGCGAGATGCATTTAGAGCAAAAATGCTAGAACAGAAAAAGGCGATTTTAGATGAGCGGGTTGAAAGTGGTTCTCTTACACAAGAAGAAGCAGATAAGATTTATGATGCTTTATTGATGGATGGGCTATGCGATGAAGAGAAACAAATGCTTTTTGGTGAAGAACTTTCAGCTAGATTTGGCAAAGGTTTTCATATGAGAGAAGATGGGCAAGGGAAAAGAGAGAATATGCAAAATCGTCTTGATGGACAAGGCAAGCAGATGCATATGAATCAAGCGGGTCAAGGAAGAGGAACTAGTAGAGGTGCAAAGAGGTAACAAAAATCATATACTTTGTTATAATTCAGATGGCATATTATATGCCATCTGAATTAAGGTAAGAGAAGTGACCTACTCCCACAACTTAAGAAGTGGGGGCTTCTCGTTCGAGTCAAAGTTATAACCTGCTCAATTATATGACTCCTTTAGAAAATGTCGTGATGGCGATGGAAGTATGCGGTTCATATCAAGGAGATAAAAAAGTAGAGGCGATGAAATTACTGAAAAATAATATTGAAAAGGAAGTGGATTTAATGAAAAGAAAAAAAAGGATAATCTTTTTGATACTAAATATAATGGCTTTAATGATGATAGTAGTTACTTTTTCGGCATGTACTACTAAAAACGAGGATATTTCTTCAGAATCTTTGGCAGATGGTTTAGAAGGAGAAGGATATATAGCAAGTGGAAGTGAAGAGGAAGTATATGTTGACGAATGTGATGAAGAAGTTATTGAACAGGAAGGTAGGGGAGGTGAATTAGCCCCAATGACATTCACAGAGGGAGCTTTTGCAGGTCAATATAATCCAGCAGATATAAGAGGTTCTTATACACTCGCGGACATATCACAATATTTTGAAATTCCTATTGAAATATTAGCAGAGGCTTTTAATATGCCTTTAGAAGATGCGCCCCTCGTTCAAAATAAATATTATAAATATCTTTTTGAAGGATTAGAGGGAAGTGGTAAAAGCATAGGGAATGGGTCAATGATTGTTTTTGTTTCAATGTATAAAGGATTACCGTTTGATATACATGAACCAGAGTATTTACTTGAACCAGCGGCAAGTATTTTAAAAAACA
>SKGK01000101.1 GCA_007117465.1 Clostridia bacterium
ATAGCTCATTATTTGAAATTTCATCTATTGCCTTACCTCTAAATGTTCCATCTGTTCTATATTGCAAATAAGCAGATATTCCAATTGAATCGGTACCTCCTTGTCTAGCATTATTTACCACTACCATAACAGGTTCTCTGTTATCACCGCCATAGTTTTGAGCTAAAATAAAGCCAGAGCTTCCATTTTCGACTCTCGATAAAAACACAGCAACATAAGTAAAAGGCTCTGCCGTATTTACAGAATTGAAACCTTGTAGTTGCAAGTAATTACTAATTCCATCAAACTCTAATGCAGGCTTACCATTGTTAACTACAAATGATGGTTGGCTTCCAGCAGCTGTTTGAGATGCGTGTCTGTCGTTTCCTGATTTATCGTCCCATTGACTTACAGTTCCATCGTTATCTGTTATAGTTGACTCATCGCTTGCGTCCAACCATAGCGCAAGGTTTAATTTTCGAGGAGTCCAATCAGTCCTTGACGCTATAGAAAGTCCTTTGTTAAGCCCCAACCCTAAACCTAACATACTACACCCCCTGGTAGGCTATAACTACCCCTGATGTCAATTTTATGCTTGTAAATCTGCCATATCTGATGCCCTCTGCACCAATCATTGCACCATCAAGCACATTTCCTAAACTTTCATCTATTACCGCTTCTGTTTCGGCTTGCAATGCGACAAATACCAAACCCTCATCAGGTGTTACTGCTTCGGTACCTGTAATTCTTTTAAAGCCATGTTGACCAAGACTGGACATCATCAAATCTGTTTTGTTTATTACTTCTCCAGCCTCATTTAAACTTCTTCCACTTTTTGGTATGTAATCATTAATATCCATATACTCACCACCTTATTTTCTTATAGTTTACCTCTTTTTCTTAGGTGTAATTTTAGCCTTTAATTCTTGTTTTTTTTCAACTCTAGGCTCGTCCTCAATAATTGAACCGTGTGCTTGGGCATAACCGCCATTTACCAAGTCTAGAGCCTGTTTTTTGTCTAATTCAAGAATAGAACCCTCTGGATAATTTCCAGAAGGTCCAGCCATTCTTGATAATAATTTAATTTTATACATCAGATAATGCTACTCCACCAACATTCAACTCAACCGCCCAAGCTGTAGCTGAATTATATACTAACGATATTGCCTCATTTGCAGCGTCAAATGTAGCTGTGTTATTTGTTCCATCTAACGTTATGCCTGCAGGTGTAGTAACAACTACTGTTCCACTTGATATGCTTGCTAATCTTATTACTGCTCTATGACCTGGTGATGGAGCGCCTAAAGTCATATCAGCTATACCAGTTCCACCAGCAATAATTGTAAGTCCATTAGTCAAGCAAGCTTTTGCACCTGCAGCCCCTGATGTTGATTTTACAAAATCGCTCATACTATATCACCGCACTTTCTTTAATATTTGCAGCTTTAGTGATAGGCACTTTTTTACCGTTGTATAATTCATAAATTCCACCTAAAAAAGCAGTGTTTTGTGTTTCCCTTTGATAATTAACAACCACATAATTTCTTCCAGGATTTAACTTTGCATCTATTTCATATATTTTTCCAGTTTCACCAGAATCACCATGTGTATGAGTTCCAATAGTAGCACCTGTTATAGCTGTAAAAGTTCCAGTTGATGCAGTATTATCACTTAGAAAAAACTTAACTGTTCCGTTTTCAACCGCAGTTGCTCCAACAAACAATAAAACTCTTATTCTGTCATATCCACTACAATCTATAGCTGTACTAGCCACATTTGCAACATCTGTTCCTGCTGTTACTAAAGCATTTCTCCAAAAATCAGTTTTGCAATTTCTTGAAAGTTGTCCTAACATTTTAGTACCTCCTAAAATAAAATAGGTGGCCATTAAGACCACCGTTCATAATTAACCTAATTTAACCCTTGTAAACGCCTCTTCTATAACTGGTGAACCATCTCCAAAGTAATCAACTAGATACCCTATTTGATTAGTTACTGCATATAACTCTCTTAACACCTGAATGTTTATATTTTCTCCATCAGCTATCATATAGCCAAGTCTAAAATCACCTAGAACTGCTACATAGTTTCCTGACGTGAATGTATTAGGAGCATATTCAGATAAGTTTATAGGCATTCCCAATAGTCTGTCTGGTGTTCCTTGAGCTACTGATGGCTGCCAAATATATTGACCTTCACCATCTTTAATTTTAGCTACCATTTTTGCAAAATCTCTGTGAGCAATCCAAGAAGCATTTGCATGATATTGTTGTTTTAAGTTGTATTTGTTATTAATTAGGTTATCAAAAGTTACTGTTGTAGCAGTATTATCTGTAGCAACATCTCTACCTGTAGAAATACCATCATTAGAAGCATAAAATACTCCTAACGGTTGTGCAGTACCATTGCCATTTAAGTAAGCATTTTCTTGTGCTGTACCTATTTTATAAAGCATTTCTCTTTGCAGGGTAGCTTCAGCCATTGGTGCATGGTTAATTAAAGTTCTTGATGCTTTTATTAATTTTGCAAGTTTATTAGGTTTAAATTCCCTTCTACCAAAATCAAGAGTTGTATCTTCTGTAGCAGCAGTTACTTCTGCAGTCCAAGAAGCATCAGTTGCTTCTGTTTTTCTAAATGGGAATCCTAGTGATTGAGCATTTCCAATTGGACCTACGTTATTTGAAAGTTGACGCATAAATAAAAGGTTGTCTAACCCTCTGATTAACTCATCTCTAAAGTTAACTGGAGCAGTTAGATAACCCGCTTGCGCATCGTCACCTAAAGTATAACTATTTTGAAATTCTGCCATGTGTTCAGGTTTTCCTGATAACGCTTTAGCAAATAAAATTCTTTTTGAATCTTTTACTTCTGGCTTCTTTTCTTGATCTCCAATTGCTCTTTCTCTCATCAATTGTTTTTCTTCGTTAGTG
>SKGK01000063.1 GCA_007117465.1 Clostridia bacterium
GAAGCAGCATCTACTGTTTGAGCGTTAGCGAGTTTGATGCAGCCCGTAGCAAGTTTATAGGCTCTTAGCCTTGTAGAAAAGTGATTGGAATAATATTCTTCAAATAAATTTTATGCACCCAGTTTCACAGTTCTTATTGACAAATACTCAATAGCATATTATAATAAATAATAAATTCACTTTATCGATTTATCACTTTAGTGAACTAAAGCAATAAATCTAGAGTATATAAAAGAGGTGGTCTCGTGGAAAGATGGAAGTTACATACGCCTGAAGGGGTTCAGGATATTTTGGAAAAAGATTGTAATTTTAAAAGACAAATTGAAGAGCAGGTGGGCAATGTATTTCAAAGTTATGGCTACTATGAAATACAACCGCCTTCTTTTGAGTTTTATGATGTGTTTGCGAGTGAATCAGGACTTATCAAACAAGAAACAATGTTTAAGTTCTTCGATCATCAAGGTAGAATTTTAGTGCTTCGCCCAGACATTACGACGCCTATTGCACGTATTCTTGCGACCAAATATCAAGAGTTATCAGTACCTAAGCGTTTATGTTATATAGGGAATGCTTTTCGATATGATGAGCCATATCAGGGTGCAAAGCTAAGAGAATTTACCCAGGCGGGGTTAGAATTAATCGGGGTAAATACACCCGAAGCAGACGCGGAAGTAATTGCAGTTACCATTCATGCACTTTTGTCAACGGGTCTTACCGACTTTCAGATTGAAATCGGGCAGATTTCTTTTTTCAAAGGATTAATGAATCAAACGGGGCTTGATGAAAGCGATGTTGAACAGATGAGGCTTTTAATTGACCATAAAGATTCGCTAGGTATTGAAGAATTAGTGCAAAGTTATGCCTTAGAAGATCAGTTAAAAGAAGTGATATTAAGCTTACCGTCATTATTTGGAGGCATTGAAGTTATCGATAAGATTGAGAAGATTACCATCAATGAGCAATCGCTAGATGCATTAAATAATCTACGCAGGGTGTATGAGATATTAGTAGATTACGGTCTAGAAAAATACATTTCAATTGACTTAGGTATGGTACAAAGTATGCACTATTACACGGGCGTTATTTTTAAAGGATTTACACATGGACTAGGGTTTCCGATTTGTTCAGGTGGAAGATATGATTGTTTGATTAAAGAGTTTGGCAAAGATTTATCAGCAATGGGGGTTGCCATAGGGATTAATCGACTTATGTCTGCATTAGATAGACAGCAGTTTGACTTTGCACTTTGGAAGGTAGATAGTGTTATATATTATATGGAAGCAGGACGCAAAAGAGCCTTTGAAATTGCTGATGCCCTTAGAAAGCAAGGACTAATTATACAGATGTATCTAGGCAATGCAGCTTATGAACAGATAGTTGAATATGCCAAAGAAAAAGAAATAGACGGGATTATAACGGTTTTTGACAAAGAAAATATCGAACTGAATAATCTTTTAACGGGTGAAAAAGTCAAAACCACCTTTAAACAGTTAATAAGTGATAGGCAAAGTGAGTAATAATAGTGTGCGTTTTTTCTTAAAATATGTTAATGTTTAATAAGGGGATGATGGAGTGAAATATATTACAATTGCATTAGCAAAAGGTAGACTTGGAGATTTTGCGGTTAATATTTTCAAACAAATTGGATACGATTGTAGTGAAATAGAAGAAAAATCTCGAAAATTAATTTTTGTAGATGAGGCAAGAAAATTAAAGTTTATTATGGTTAAGGCTTCTGATGTACCTACATATGTTGAATATGGTGCAGCGGATGTAGGCATTGTAGGCAAAGATACGTTGTTAGAAGAAGGCCGTAATCTATATGAAATGCTTAATCTACAATTTGGTGCATGTAAGATGGTGGTGGCAGGACCAAAGAAGCTAGCAGGGAAGCTTGATACTTTGAATAATAAAAGAGTAGCTACTAAATATGTACGCATTGCAAAAGATTATTATGAGATTAAAAAAGGTGAGAGTATAGAGATTATTAAGCTAAATGGTTCTGTAGAATTAGCACCACTTGTGGGATTGTCAGAAGTGATTGTAGATATTGTGGAAAGTGGAAGAACACTTAAAGAAAACGGACTAGTTGTATTAGAAGAAATCTGCGATATTAGTGCAAGACTTGTGGTTAATAGAGTGAGTATGAAGATGGAGAGAGAACGCATTTTAGATATGGTTGAAAAAATGAAACAGAAATTATAGAAGGGAAGATATCCATGATTGCAATTATAGACTATGGGGTAGGAAATCTTAGAAGTGTTGAAAAAGCACTTCATAATTTAGGATATGAGGCGTGTGTATCGAATGAAAATGACGTCATTACCCAAGCAGATGCCGTTATACTACCTGGGGTAGGTGCTTTTGCAGAAGCGATGGAGAGGCTTAAGGCAGAAGGGATGGATAAGACGGTGTATCGTGTGGTAGAATTAGGCAAACCTTTTATTGGCATTTGTCTAGGGATGCAGCTTTTGTTTGAGTACAGTGAAGAAGGTGGACATATAAAAGGACTTGGGATACTCCCAGGAGCTATTAAACGAATTCCTGATGACATGAATTTAAAAGTACCGCATATGGGATGGAATAAATTAAATACAGTACGTCAAAATCCATTACTAGTGGATATGCCTAAAAGTCAATATGCTTATTTTGTACATTCATATTATCTAGAAACAGCGCAAAGAGACGATGTGATTGCCACAACACATTATGGTATTGATATTGATGTAATGGTAAATCGAGATAATGTGTTTGGTACGCAGTTTCATCCTGAAAAAAGTAGCAACACAGGACTAAAAATATTAGATAATTTTGCCGATTTAACAAGAAGATAAGGAGGGGAAAGATGGTTATTTATCCTGCAATAGATATAAAACAAGGAAAATGTGTAAGATTGATGCAAGGGCGATTTGAAGATGTCACCGTGTACGCCGATAGTCCAGTAGAAGTAGCTCTAAAATGGGAAAGGCTTGGTGCAAAGTATATTCACTTAGTTGATTTAGATGGGGCATTAGCAGGTGAGCGTATCAATCGCAGTGTAATTGAACAGATAGCAAGCACTGTAAAAGTACCTGTGCAGTTAGGTGGAGGGATTAGAACGTTAGAGGCAATTAAATCACTTTTAGAAAGTGGTGTTACAAGAGTAATATTAGGAACATCGGCAGTAAAAAACCAAGCACTTGTGCAAGAGGCTGTAGCTACTTATGGTGAAAAAATTGTCATTGGCATTGATGCAAAAGACGGTAAGGTAGCGATTGAAGGATGGGAAAAAGTAAGTGACTTTTGTGCTGTTTCTTTTGCACAAAAGATGCAGACATTAGGTGTTAAAACGATTATATATACTGATA
The DNA here is from genome assembly GCA_007117465.1 of Clostridia bacterium. Lineage (GTDB taxonomy): Bacteria > Bacillota > Clostridia > SK-Y3 > SK-Y3 > SKGK01. Next base: position 3,348 of record SKGK01000063.1, read on the forward strand.
TCGCAAGAGATGGTATGCTCAGGGGTCCTAATATACCAGCAATGCAAGAGATGGTACAAAATCTTGATATTGATGTAATTGCCTCTGGTGGCGTAAGTAATGTAGATGATATTAAAGATTTAAAAGATACAGGGGTAGAAGGTGCGATTGTAGGTAAGGCATTGTATACTGGCAATGTAGACTTAGAAGAAGCATTAAAAGTGTAAAGGGGTGTTTGAAAATGTTAGCAAAAAGAATCATTCCTTGCCTAGATGTACATCAAGGTAGAGTTGTAAAAGGAGTTAATTTTGTAAATCTTAAAGATGCAGGGGATCCTGTAGAAGTTGCAGCAATATATGATAAGGCGGGTGCCGATGAATTGGTATTTTTGGATATTACGGCATCTTCCGATGCAAGAAGCATTATGTTAGATGTCGTTAGAAGGACTGCAGAACAAGTATATATTCCATTTACCGTAGGTGGGGGAATACGAACGGTAGAAGATTTCAGAGAAATTTTAAAAGAAGGTGCGGATAAGATTTCTGTCAATTCTGCAGCGCTAAAAAGGCCTGAACTTATCTCAGAGGCAGCGTGGAAATTTGGCGTACAATGTGTAGTAGTAGCCATTGATGCTAAAAGCAGAGAAGGTAAAGACGGTTGGGATGTTTATATTAACGGTGGCAGGATAAATTATGAAAAAGATGCTGTAGAATGGGCCGTAGAGGCTGAAAAAAGAGGAGCAGGTGAGATACTACTTACTAGTATGGACTGTGATGGAATGAAAAATGGATATGATATTGATCTTACTAAAGCGGTATCAGAGGCTGTTAATATTCCTGTTATTGCTTCAGGGGGAGCAGGTACAAAGCAGCATTTTTATGAGGCGCTAACAGCAGGTAAAGCAGACGCAGCACTTGCTGCATCGTTATTTCATTACAAAGAATTAGAAATTAGCGATGTGAAAAGCTATTTACGAGATAGAGATGTGGAAATAAGAATTTAACATTTGGTCAGTTAGAAAGGTGGAATTTATGTTATGTGGATAGAGCAGTTAAAATTCGATAAACAAGGATTAATACCTGCAATTGTACAAGATTACAAGAGTGGAGAAGTTCTGATGATGGCATATATGAACAAAGAAGCGGTTGAAAAGACTATACAGACAGGCAAAACCCATTTTTGGAGTAGAAGCCGCAAAAAATTATGGTTAAAAGGTGAGACATCTGGCCACTTTCAGATGGTAAAAGATATACATGTAGATTGCGATGAAGACTGCTTGCTTGTAGCTGTTAAACAAGTAGAAGCCGCTTGTCATACTAATCATTATTCGTGCTTTTATAGAAAAGTTGTGGATAATGCGCTTAAAGAGTCAGAAACAAAAAGTTTTAATGATGCGCAGATATTACAAGATGTGTACAAAACCATCGTAGATCGTGTGAAAAATCCGAAAGAAGGGTCATATACCAACTATCTATTTGAAAAGGGCATTGACAAAATGCTCAAAAAAGTAGGCGAAGAAACAGCAGAAGTGATTATCGCAGCAAAGAACAGAGATGAAAAAGAAGTACAATATGAAGTATCAGACCTACTATATCATTTGATGGTGGTTTTAGTAGAGCAAGGAATAACGCTTGAAGAGATTTATCAAGAATTAGAAGGAAGAAAGTAACAAATAGTTTGAAAAAAGGTTGAAAGTTAGTTAATGAAAGAAGCCCTAAGGTCTTAAGCAAATTCGCTTAATGTTTCCTCTAGGGCTTCCCACTTTTGATATAACTGTTCGAGCGTCTGCTGGGCAGTTAATTGCTGATTATATAAATCTTGTAACTTTTCATGATCTTGCACATTTTGATCCTGTATCATTGCCTCGGTAATCGTTTCAAGTTGTTTTTCAAGTGCGGCAATCTCTTTTTCGGTTTCATTTAGTTGCTTTTCTGTGCGCTGGCGCTGTGCTTTTTCGGCTTTTTGCTGGGCATAATCTTTTTTAGAGCTGGTATCTTTTGAGGTATCTATAGCGTGTAACTTAGATAGCATATTTTTTTTGTGCCTGATATAGTCTTCATAATTTCCTGGGTAATCAATCAGTTCTTCAAAGGTCATTTCCAGTATACGTGTGCTAAGCTTGTGAATAAAATAGCGGTCATGAGATACAGCTAAAACAGTACCTGGATAATTTTCAAGCGATTTTTCAAGTGCTTCTCGTGATTGGATATCTAGATGATTGGTAGGTTCATCTAATATAAGCAGATTAGCACCCGAGAGCATAAGCTTTAATAGCGCTACTCGGCTCTTTTCACCACCACTTAATTGAGAGATAGATTTAAATACATCATCTCCTGTGAAGAAATAAGCGGCAAGGGCATTCCTAACTTCTGTACTAGTTAAGTTATCATAGGTATGCCAAATTTCATCCAATACAGTATTAGTAGGGGTGAGATTTTGCTGTTCTTGGTCATAGTAGCCTATCTTTACATTATGACCATAGTTAAAAGTACCGTCATCTTTTTCTAAGTTGCTGGTTAAGATTTTTAGTAGAGTTGATTTCCCGCACCCGTTAGGACCTAATAAAAATACTTTTTCGCCTCGTCTGACTGTAAAAGTTACATCGTCAAAAAGTGTTTTGCCAGGGTATGCTTTTGTTAAATGCTCAGCCAAAAGTACTTCTTTACCGCTTGTAATATCGGGCGTAAATGCGATATCTAAGTTTTTAGAAGGTGTATTGGGTCTATCTAGTTTTTCTATTTTATCGAGCATCTTTTGTTTGCTTTCGGCTTTTTTAATTGTTTTTTCTCGGTTCCATTGCTTGAAGCGTTTAATCATTTCTTCCATACGCAGCATTTCTTTTTGCTGATTTTCATAATGACGTTGTTGAATCTCTAAATTTGCAGATTTTTTTTCAATATATGTGGTATAATTACCGTTATATAAAGAAATAGTAGCATTTTCTACCTCGAGGGTCTTATTTGTCACAGCATCTAAAAAGTAACGATCATGAGAAATGACCATCACGCATTTTGGAAAACTCTTTAAAAACTCTTCTAACCATTCTAATGATGCAACGTCTAGATGGTTGGTAGGCTCGTCTAATAAAAGGATATCTGGCTGACGGAGCAATAATTTTGCCAGTGCTAGTTTGGTTTTTTGTCCGCCGCTTAAGGTTTGAATGGAAAGGTTAAACTGATTTACAGTAAATCCTAATCCAAAGAGAACCCCTTTAATGCGACTATGATAAGCAAAGCCATCCATATTTACAAACTGCTCATTTAACGTATCATATTCAGTCATTAGTGACTCGAGGCGATTTTGAGATTTTTCTGTACTGATATTTTGCTGTAAGTCAAAAATACGTCTTTCTAAGGTAATAACTTCTTTAAAGCAGCAAGCAAGTTCATCCCAAATGGTTTTATTAGAGGTGAGATCGGTATTTTGCTGTAAATACCCTATTTTTTTATCATTGGGGATATAAAGCATACCACTTTCAGGATATAAAATCTTGAAAATTATTTTAAATAATGTTGTTTTACCAGCACCATTGATGCCTACTATTCCTACCTTATCTGTATGATTAATGCTAAAGGAAGCATTCTCAACAATTAATTTATCTCCAAATGCAAAAGTTAAATTACTACAATTTAAAACTATCATTTTGCCCTCCCACTAAAAACTTTATCCCTAAGGATTGCCATACAAATCATGCCAAGTATAACATATTTCCTATAGATAATGATTATTAATCCTTTATTTCCTTCCCTATGATTGTAGCAAAAATAAGCTAAAAGTGCAACAAATGAATGCGAGGGTTGATGAGATTTTTTAAAAAATACTTGCAAAAGTGCTTGATTTATAATAGAATAGTAACACTGTTAATAAAATATTTTATCTTTTCATATCATACATAAAGTGGAAAAAAAAGAAAATATAATATATCCTATGCGATTAAATCAATTCAAAGATTTATAATAAGATAAATATAAAATACGATATAAGGAAGGGTGAAAATAATGTGCGAATTAATTATAAGAAAAATGATTGAAGAATTAGCACAGGTTGCAGAAGAAAGCAATCAAATTGAAGCAGAAAATTATTTGCAGTACGAAGTGAAAAGAGGTCTTAGAAATAGTAATGGTACTGGTGTGCTAATCGGATTAACAAAAGTAGGAGACGTAAGAGGCTACATTCTTGACGAAGGTGAAAAGGAGCCTGTGCATGGTAGGCTTGCGTATAGAGGAATTAATATAAATCATATAGTAAATGGTTTTCAGCAGGAAAAGCGATTTGGATTTGAAGAAGTATGCTACCTACTAATTTTTGGACACCTGCCTAATGAAAAACAGTTACAAGCGTTTAACGAACTTTTAGGGCAATGTAGGATGTTGCCAGAGGGATTTACGGAAGACATGGTTTTACAAGCACCTAGCAGAGATATTATGAATAAGATAGCAAGAAGCGTACTCGCGCTATATTCATATGACGAGAATCCAGATAATACAAATGTAGAGAATGTTTTAAGACAATGTCTTGAATTAGTTGCACGGTTCCCAACATTAGTAGCGTATGGGTATCAGGCAAAGGCACATTATTATGGTGGCAGTAGTCTATATATCCATCATCCAAAACAGGAATTAGCGACAGCAGAGAATTTTCTACACATGATTCGACCAGATAACCAATATACGCCAATGGAGGCAGAACTTTTAGACTTGGTATTAGTACTTCATGCTGAACATGGTGGGGGTAATAATTCTGCGTTTACTACAAGAGTTGTTTCTTCTTCAGGCACAGACACATATTCTGCAATTGCTGCAGCAGTAGGTTCACTAAAAGGCCCTAAACATGGTGGTGCGAGTAATAAAGTAAGAGAAATGATGGATGATATGAAAAGTAATATAAAAGATTGGGAAGATGAAGCAGAGATTGAATCATACCTGATGAAGATTTTACAAAAACAAGCGTATGATAACTCAGGTCTCATATATGGTATGGGGCATGCTATTTATACGCTATCAGACCCAAGAGCCGTTCTGCTAAGAGAAAAAGCATATGAGCTTGCAAAAGAAAAGCAAATGATCAAAGAATTTAATTTATATGCTGCAATAGAAAAGTTATCGCCTGTTGCGTTTACAAAATTAAAAGGTGATACTAAAGAAATTTGTGCAAATGTTGACTTTTATTCAGGTTTTGTTTACAGTATGTTAAACATTCCGGAAGAATTATATACACCGCTATTTGCAGTTTCTAGAATAATAGGGTGGTGTGCACACCGCATGGAAGAGTTGATAGGTGCAAATCGCATTATTCGCCCAGCGTATAGATCTATTTTAAAGAAAAAACCTTATATAGCAACTAATGAAAGATAATGTTTGTAAAAAAGAATTTGCAAAAAAGTATGAGTGCAAATTCTTTTTTATTGCCTAATAATGAGTCATAGCAACAAAACATGAACATACAATAATATAGAAGAGTGATTTTGTTAACTATTGAGCGTCAAAATGTGACAAGAACTTTTATTTTTTGCAGGAATTTTTGTTTTTTTAGCGAATAATTATTTATAAGTAGGTACTTGGTCTGTTGGACGTAGAAGAGAGGCCTAAAGATATGATATAAAAGGTTGAGATGATTAGCATTAGGAATTTTAGAAAGTACTAACATCATAAAGGGGGATTACCGTGGATTTTAATACAGAGGATATAAAAGAGTTTAGTGCAGATAAGCCAAAAGGTAAGCACATAGAAGCAGCAGAAATGGCATTTTTAAAAAATTCCGTTGTCAGAGGAAATGTTGAAGAAGGAGATTTACATATATTTATCCTAGATGAAGTATATGAGCATGTTCAAAAATATGCAAAGACCGATATTAAAAAAGAATTAGGTGGTGTATTTTTAGGCAGTTATGTACAAAAAGAAGAATGTGAAGTGCTCATTATTAATGGGGTGCTAGATGCAAAACATACCATACAGTCTGATAAAACATTAGAATATACCGAAAAGACTTGGCTAGCTATCCATAGAGAAACAGAAGCGTTTTATCCTGATACTCAAATTGTAGGATGGTTTCATACATGTCCTGGATATGGTGTTTTTTTATCAAGCAACGATCCATTTCTTGAAAATAACTTTTCAGACTTTTTGTGGCAAGTAGGATTGATGATTGATCCTATTTCGGAAAAGCAAGAATGGTTTCAGCGAAAAAAAGGTGATATTCAAAAATGTTCAGGGTATTATTTGTATAGCAAGACACGTACGTTAACAGAAGAAGCATTTAGTGAGCGTAGAAAAAGAGTTCAGCAAAGCCAGAAAACGGTGGAAGAAAGATCAGCAGAGGACATAGCTGAAAAAAAGGAGGTGCCAGTAAATATTAAAGTAAAAAAAGGTTCTCAAAGGATTCATTTTATTCTTCACGGTGCGTTGTTTTTATTAGTGTTTATATTGTTAATCAGTCAAATTCAGTTAAGCCGAAACATTAAAAAAATTGATGCGCCCGCAGCGCCTATCTCAGACGAGATGCAGATATCAGTAATGGAAGAATTAGCTTTTATGCAGCAAAAGCTACAAGTAATGGAAGAGATGCTTGCTCAGGAGCAGGTACAAGTACCTAGTGCGCCTAATAATGGTGTGGATTCAGGGCAACCGCAAGACGGAGGTAGCCAATCGCCTCCTACACAAGATCAAAAGTATGAGCATGTAGAATATGTTATAAAAGAAGGGGAAACATTATGGAGCATTAGTCAACGATTTTATAACGATGGACAAAAATATAAAATGTTGATGGAAGTGAATAATATCGATGATTTAGATAAAGTACAGGTCGGACAGAAAATCATTATCCCGAAAGAATAACTTAGTGCTTAGCGACATGTACCTATTAGTAGCAAATAATTGCATATGTTTTACGTTGAAAAATAAAACGATGTAGTAGATATTACGCATCGTTTTATTTTTTTCAGACGAAAAGAAATGTTTTGCGTAGTAATAGATGTAGAAAACATTGATAATAATGAAAGGAGCAAAAAAACATGAGTAAACGACTATATCGCTCAAATAATAATAAAATGTTAGGTGGTGTATGCGGAGGTATTGCAGAGTACTTTGATCTTGACCCCGTACTTGTAAGATTGTTTTTTGTTATTACACTATTTGCAGGGGGCACAGGTTTACTTGCTTATATTGTGGCAGTTATTATTATACCAGAGAGACCACGAAATAAGGTAAATGATATGGATTTTCAGAGCCAAAAAGATCAGAAAGATGAAACAGATGTGGAAGAGACAAATAATCAAAAAAAACAGCTTGTTTTAGGCGCAATATTAATTTTTGCAGGGATAGCTTTTTTATTTAGAAGGTATTTTTACTGGTTTAGTTTTAGTTATATGTGGCCAGTTGTTTTAATTATTATTGGTTGCTTTATTATTTTTAGAGAGGGGAAGTGAAGCGTGATGAAAAGCAGTAA
>SKGK01000005.1 GCA_007117465.1 Clostridia bacterium
AACGGAAAGAACGCCGATTACACCTGCAAGGAATATAACAATCCATTCCATTACTCAAGCTCGTCTTTCGGCTGTGGTAATACACGAAGCACCGCAACAATAGCCGCAATGATGCCAGTAGCCAACGCGCCATATTCGCCAAAGGTTTCAGGCGGTAATAGCTCAAAAAATTGAACGCTGAATGCCACGATGGACGTTAGCGCCGCGAAAATAAAGCTGTATGCTTTGTGGAAATTCTTAACTAATTTAGCTTTCATTGGTGATCCTCGATTCCTGATATGAACAACATAGCGGATTCGCCCGCCAACTCGTCAAACAATAGCTTAGTAGCTGCCGCAGAGTTTAGCAACATATCACCGCGCCACGATAAGCCGCACGCTAGGCAACCTGCAAGCTGCCTTGCGTAGTTAGCAGGGTGAAACAAAATCCCATACCGCTCATGCTTAGGCGATTTGAACTTGCTAACCGTGCCGCCCGATAGAATGTAAACGCTGCCGAACTTTGGCGATTCGTATGGCTCGACCAGGTAAACCCCATCAGGAATACACGAATCAAACGGCTTGTTATTCCGCCACGGCCTTTCGAGAACGTAAAGCTCGCGCCCACTGGGAGTGTGTAGAATGCCCCTAGTAAGCGTTTGCTCTGTTTCGCGTTCAAGGTAGAGGGTTTGCATTTGCCGTAAAACTTATTTTTTAATCTTAAATTCTGAGACTTTGCCAAACTCACCTGCTACGGCCCGTTTAAACAGTTCTTTCCCATGAGACTCGGTGTCGTTATCACAGGCAGTAAAAGGCAACTCTTGTGGGAATCCTTCAAATCTTACAGTCAAATTAATTATTGACTTTTCAGAGTCAGCCCATTGCGGATTTTTTGCGTATTCGATTTTCATCTTCAATCTCCAGTGTTAAGCAATACGACGCCAAAGGGTTTGTCTATCTTCCAAATTTGCACCTGAGCCTCCGCTTTGTCCCTGAGCTTCCCATGTACCGCTGGGCGTTGCGCCTAAGTTTTGGCCGCTGGTGTTAGAGTAACGAAGTTCAGAGCCTGCCACAGTCGCTTGAACATCAGCCGAGCCAGGGCTTGTTTTGCTCATAATCGCGGTTGCGCCAATTCCGCCAGCACCTATGTTTGACGTGATTACTCGCGACCAAGCACCGAACGCCGAGCCGTCATATCCACGAAGCCACATTCTGGCGGAATTGGCGTTGTCATCTATTGTTGGCTGCATCGCTAATTGCACAACACGCCCTTCTTGCTTTGTTTCAGCAATTAATATTGCCGATCCTGCCGGCTGTGGTAGGTTCGCGGCACCAGAACTTACGCCGTAAATACCGTTTCTAAGGTTGTTATTAACGTCGCCGCCACTCTGAACGCTCTGCCCCGTAAGGCTCAAGACATCCCAATCGCTAAAGTTCGTGCCGTCAAATGTTCGGAACCACAGGCGATTAAATATAGACCCAAAAGAAGTAGGTTGTGCAAATAGCTGAATAAAACGGTTATTATCAGACTCCATCACCAGCAAGCCGCCCCCCACCTCACCTGACGGGCCATTGGTTTGACCAACGCTTGATAGTTTATAAAATCCAGCCTTGCGAAGATTATTGACGTTTTGTCCTAAAATCGCATCGCCGGAGTTCAATACCGCATCGGCACGCGTGAGGATGTCTGGATTACTTCCGTTCAGCGAAATGTTGCCCGTAAATACGCTTGGATTGTCGCCGCGAATATCGAAGTTGCGGAAGCAGTTGCGAGCCTTGTTGCCGACGATGATGTGTTCACCAAACGAACGGAATATGGTGCCTGGAAAGTCTAAACTTTCAATGCCACCGCGAGAAAGCGCAAATCCACAATTCTCAACGTCGTTACCGATTACATAGTTTCCAAACGATCCGATAGAATTGTGAACTCCGTAACCGTTACAATTATATATCTTGTTGTAAATAAACCAATTACCTTGCCTCGAAGGATTATCCAAATTTCCATCCGAATCAATACCATCAGCTTGGCTGTTAAAAATTTCGCAATACTGGACAATGTTTTGGAAGCCATCACACTCGACACACTCCACATTAGTTAAATTGTTTGCGGTGTGGTTTCCGCGGTTTCCATCAAGCCGGAAGTACTCAGCTGTCGCGCCAACGCAGCTTTCAGGAAATACAAATATTGCTGCTGGAAAATCGTTCGTATTACCCCAGTTTTTTCCTTTAAGTTTTAAGGTAGGCATTCCAACACCAGTAACACGCTGTCCGCTCGATAAAATAATCCGCTCATCAATAATATACTCGTTACCTGTGTCTTTAACGAATATATGATCGTGCTCGCTTAGTGCAGAAATAAAAGCGTGTGCATCATCAGTTACGCCATCCCCAACTGCGCCAAAATCTGCAACATTCACTGCGCCTCTAAGGTTTGCCGCGCTACCGCCTGCTATTTCTGCGACACCTGTTGACAAATCCTCACGCAACGCCTTCATGCTTAAATCAACATCAATGTTTTCGGCGGTAAACGCACCTTTTTGAGCGCGTACAACGTAGCGCCCTGGGTCTGCATAGAAGCGAGCAAGGCCATCAGTGCTAGTTAAGAACGGGTTAGCTTTAACGCCGCCTGTAAGACTTGTATAAATAGTGGCAAGCGTTGTTCCATCTTGCTCGAAAACCGTAACACTTGCGCCTGTAATCGTATTGCCTTCGTTATCGGTTACGGGCTTCTGCCATACTTCACGTTGAGCCATTATTATTCCCCTGTAAACAGTTTGACTAGGTATGCGCCCAAAGCGGAGCAACCACCAACAAATAAAACACCAACAATGGTAAACGGGTATTGCAAGCGAAGTTTCCATGATTTCAACTCATGCA